>JAGGUC010000170.1 GCA_021158735.1 Desulfurococcales archaeon
AGCCTTTCTGTATAGCTTCATCAAGTATCATTAATACAATTGCTCCAAATAAGAACTGAAGCAGTATGGCTGCAGTTATGAATGTATTAAGGCGGTAGTAAGCAGCAAACCCTGCCCCCTCAACACATGCTATAATAAAAGCAAGTCCTTTCTCAGCCTGTGTGAACAACTTCCTGTCCCTCGGGTCTGTCAGGTCCAGCTCTATTATCTTAGCTCCAACAAGTATCTGTATGATTAAGCCAGCAGTAACCATTGGTCCAATACCTAACTGAGCTATGCTACCCGCCGATGAAGCGAAGACTATGTTAATTATTGGTGGAACCGGGACACCGCGAAGCTCTGGGTGAGCAGCTAAAGGAAAAGCAAGTGTTGATGCCATCACGTAGTAAACTATGAGGGCTAAGAAAGTGTAGAATAACCTCCTCTTCAGGTCTGGCTTCCTCGCAGGCCTGGGTGGAGAGGGGAAGTATTCACCTACCTTAGCTAGCGCACCTAGTACACCCATACCCTAGCACCACATTCAGGTCTAAGAAAATCTCGGCTTAAGTAAGTCCTAACACCTACTCTTTAGTGCTACTTCTACTAAGCACTACTACTTCTCCCCCTGCCTCCCTTATCTTATTTATCGCTTTTTCTGTAGCGGCATGCACTACTACCTTTATCTTCTCTTTTACGTGCCCTCGCCCCAGCAACTTATTTATTCCGAGTGCTGATAAGTCAATAATGTATGTATCTCCTTCACTCTTTAATTCGCCCCTGAGCTTAAGCTCCCTTATAATTTCATTTAATTCACCAACGTTTATCGACCTTACCTCAGCCCTTAAAGCGACTGGCCTTATGAAGCCGTGCTTGCCGAACCAGTCTGGAAAGTACTTCACTATCCAAGACCACTTATGCTTGTGTAGTCCTGCCGCCCCCTTACCACCTCTGCTACCGCTCTTCCTGTGCTGACCTATGCTACCGTATCCATGGGTTCTGCTTCCCCTCATGTATCTGCTCTTCCGTTTCCTCCTCACCACCATCATATCATCCTCCTTAGTAATTCATTAATTTCCCTACCTCTGTAACCGAGTTCCCCGCCTGTCTTATAAGGCTTCTTGATACTTCCTTTAAATCCTCCTCTAGGTGGGTGAAGTCTGAAAACAGGTTTTACGTACTCATCATACTTATGCCACAGAATCTTACCCTCAACCAAAGAATTAACCAACTCATCCAGGTCGTCAACTTTGAAAACCTTCTTTACCACATCATCTGTTAACGGCCTGCCGCCAACAAGTCTCCCTCTCTTAGTGATCAACTCCTTAAGCGTCTCCTTATCCACCTCCCCCCAAGTCACCCAGTCCTTAACTACCTCCAGCATACCGTCTATTGTAGGGCACTTCGGATATAGAACTGCATGAAACTTCCTAACCAATCTCAGCATTCTTAAAGTAGCCTCTACCTTAGGGTGGATGTCAACACGTCCCCTAATCCTCATTATTGCGTAAAGTACCATGCAGATTACCTCCTGCCCCAGTCATAAACTGTGACGAACTTATAGGTGTTCCTTAACGCGTTATATGTTGCTGCGACAAAATTAATGGTAGTTCTTGTCTCACCTTTAGTCCACGTCCACACATCTCTAACACCTGCATACCTCAGAACTACTTTTGCTGCATCACCAGCAACGAGTCCCGTTCCCTTAGGCGCTGGTATGAGTCTTACTCTCACACTACCTGACTTCCCCTCAACAGTAAATGGGACACTGTGTGGCTCACTGCATGAGCAGGCCCAGCTCCCACACCCTCTCCTCACTGGTATTATGTTCAACTTAGCATCGCGTATTGCTTTCTCAATTGCCTGCCTCACCTGTCTTGCCTTACCAAGCCCTATCCCTACGTATCCGTCAAAATTACCGACTACGACCATAGCTCTAAACCTGGTTACTTCACCAGCATCTGTCTGCTTCTGAACAATGTTTATGTCTACTACTTCATGCTTTAGGTCAGGTAGTAAGTAATCTACAATTTCAGGTTCCTGAATAACTAAGTTCATGTCAAATACTTCCTTTATGCTAGCTACCTTCCCCTCCTTAACCATCCACCCTAGCCTTGTCCTAGGAACCCACTCCTCAATACTCTGCTGACTCACTCACCCTCACCCCCAAAGGTTGTGACCATTCTTTTTTTAACTTCTTCGAAGTGCTCAGGAAGTCTCACTGGGTTAAGGCCACGTGACAGCATGCTAGAGAACCTCGAGTTGAATAAGTCTGGGTTCTCCTTAAGTAGCATGTCTGCATACTTTGCTATGTGCACACCGCGTATGCGGTCTTCACTAGGCAATACATCTTCTGATGCTGGAACTTCAATGCCAGCATCTCTTAAACCCTTAATTACTGCGAATATCCTAGATCCTCGAACAGGTCTATGAAGACCTATGTCAGGTACAGCGTAGGCTATGCCGAGTTTCTTAGCCTTCAGACCTGCTACTAGTCCCGTCAAGTATGCTGCTGGAGTATTGTTTGGATCTCCCTTCCAACCGAGTTTAAACAATATTTTGCTGTTAACCCCTACATGAGTTATATCTCCTTGCGGTGCGAACTCCACTATCTGTACCATAATGTATTTATTTGTTTTTCTTATGACCGCTCTTACCCTCTTACCTGACTTGATCATCCTATATCGCTTATAGTAGTTTGTCTTACCCTCCCTCCTCCGCTTCCTAGGTACCTTGTACTTAGGGCCCCGCGCCATGTCACCTTACCTCGTAACCCATGTCTCTTAGGTGTCTCTTCAAGTCAGCTAGGGAAGTAAACGTACCTCCCTTAGCTAACATGTAGAGCTTCCTGTATATTCTCCTGTTCTCCTTTTCATCTTTGCTGAAGACACGGTGATCTCTCAACCACTTTAAGTACCTGCGTATTTTCCTTATTGTTGCAACCCATTTTTCCTTACTGTCGGCTCGAGCATCCTTAGCACCTTTCCTCTTCCCAGGACCTCTCCTGTGACCTTTCTTTCTTTTTTCATGACGCTCCTTCCACCTACCCCGTGAGTTCCTACGTGACGGTTCCGCCCAAATAACTCCCTCTTTTATTAACTTCCTTATGTCCTCACGCCTGAGTGCTGCCTCTACATCCTCTATTCTTTCAGGATCAATCTTAATACGTGAAATACCTACACCTAATACCTCTGCAGCCAGCCTTTTCTGCATGCTTAAGTCAGACATCTAACTACTCACCTCGCATTAGCTACTAAGAAACCCATTTCCTGAGCTTTCTTAATCAACTCACTCCTCTTCCTGACGCCTACTGTAGACCCCACATAAATTATTACTTCCGAAGGATCCAAGCACTCCAGCTCCCTCACATTATAAACCACTGCTGGCCTCAGACCTGATGGGTGAAGACCTCTTATGCTTCTTGGTGTTCGGTAGCCTACACTCACTATGGGTGGGTAACCCTTCTCTTTAGCTCTTATGGGATTGTCGATACCTTTAGGTCTCCTCCACTTAGGATCGTTACTGAACTTGGGAAACTTCCACCACAGATGCCTTAGGAACTCAGGTTTCCTCTTACTTCTAATCATCTTAATTATTTTCTGCTTACCTACCCCAGCCCCATGTCCTTCGCCTTTACGGCTCCTGCTCATCAATCGGTCACCCCTCCGCATAACCTTTTTCATAAACATATATGCCGTCAACGAAAACCCTTCTGTCTAGATCCTTAATTCTTGTAGCTCTCTCAATATTAGCAGCTGTCTGACCTACATGCTCAATATCAACTCCTTCCACGACTATGTCCTGCTTAGTTACAGTCACCTTAACATTACCCACTATCTTAGCCACTCTAGGTGCTTTTTCACCTAGGAAATTCTCAATTACTACTTTATCTCCCTCAACCTTAACTGTAACAGGGAAGTGTGAGTAAATTACCTTGAGCTTATACCTGAATCCCTTAGTCACTCCATCAATCATGTTACGTATGTGAGAAGCTATGCTGTAGGTCAAGGCCTTCTGCTTTCTCTTAGCGAAGTACGACTCGACAACCACCTTATCATCCTCCCTAGCTATCCTCACGTTACGTGCAAAGCCGAAATCCCTTACCACTTCGCCCCTAGGTCCTCTAACACGCACTTCCTTCCCGCTCACCTCAACATCAACACCTTCTGTGATAAGAATCTCCTCCCTAACTACTACCTCCTTAGGCAAAGTACACCACCTCAGTACACATACGCTAGCAGGACACCGCCAATCCTCTTCTCCAATACCTCACGGTGCGACATAACACCTTGAGGTGTTGAAAGTATAATAATACCTATATCTCTCGACGGCAAGAACTTCCGAAGCCACTGAGGCATCTCACGTAGGTCCCTGTACTTAACGGACGACCTGGGCTTTATAACACCGCACCTATTGATCCTTCCAAGAAGCTGAACCTTTATCTTGCCCCACCTACCATCATCTATGTGCTCAAACTCACCTATGTACCCGTACTTCTGCATAACCCTAAGCACCATAGCGATCAGCTTCGATGCAGGTGTTATCACAGCCTCCCTATTACCGCGTAACTCATTATTCACGATCGTTGAAAGAGCATTAGCTAGCGGATCCATTGAAACCATAGCCACCACCCTAACTATACTTCTTAAATCCTAATTCCCGGGCTACCTCTCTGAAACACTGCCTACATAAGTATAGACCATACTTCTGGATTACTGCATCCCTACTACCACACCTAACACATACCTGAACCCCTCTGCCGTATCTCCTTACTACAGGTGTCTTATGCTTACCCACTTCTACATCACCCTGACGTCCAATTCCTTAATAAAGAATGTTATTGCCTCAAGCTTAGACACTCTGTGCCGACGAGGTATTCTAGACCTCCTCCGATGCCTCCTCATAACTCTAAAACCAGGTCTCTCAAGGGTAACAGCTACGTCCATACCAAAGACACCTACATTAGGGTCATACTTAATGCCAGGCAACATTATGTGCTCCTTAATACCAAACGATACGTTTCCATAGTCATCGAAACTTGATACCTTAATTCTGCGGCCAACGGCTTCAAGGGCCTTCTCAAGAAAATCCCTTGCCCTTCTACCTCTCAATGTAACTACAACAGCTATAGGTTCACCCTTCCTTATTCCGAACTCCTTAATGGTTCTCCTAGCATACCTGGTAGAAGGCTCCTGTCCCGTTAATTCCTTAAGCACCTTAGCTGCCTTCTGCAATCTCTCGCCTGACTCACCGACCCCTATATTAACAGTTACCTTTGCTATTTTGGGTTTTAGCATGGAGTTACTGCTCCACTTTTTGAGTACATCATTAATTGCATCCTCATCAATGGCCATTTTTACCCTGACTTGGCTCATGCTGCCCCCTCAGGTAGAGTTATCTCAGGTTTATCCCTCCCTATAACCATGATCTTGTCAAGCGTAGTATAGAACGTGCCCCCTCTCACATCTTCAAGTGTTACTTGCTTCCTGTAGTGCCCCGTTCCCTCACTTATACTTACTAATTTAGCCACCCTACCCACGTTCCTGCCACCAATTACTATTACGGTACAGCCCTCTTCAAGCGGGAAATAATCTAGAAGCTCTTGACCTGGAACTGATATCTTGACCGTACCAATGGTTTTATAGATATCTTCCTCAGGATTCGCTGGATCTGCCACCTTAATTATAATGTTTCTACTATCATGTAGATTTAGCTGTATGTTGCCGCCATGCACGGTTGTTTTGTTTTCGATTCTGCATAGCTTAAACGATGCTTCCTCCTTACTGATAGGGATTGGCAACATGAATTTAACTGGAACAGGAACGATTCTAAAAGTCTCGCTAGTATCTACGATTTCAATAACGTCCATGAGGCCTACCGGGTACTTGTAATTTCTCCTCACCTTACCGTCTACTTTGATGCGTCCCTCAGCTATGATCTTTCTAGCCTCCCTGCCCGTCTCAGCGTAGCCTAAGATATCCCTTACTAGAATTAGTAGTGGAATAGACCTCTCTATGGGATGCGGGCCTGGTGATGGCTTAACTACCCACTTATACTCTTTCCTAAGTACAGGCCAGAAATCCGGTGCCGCTAACCTCTTCAGGTGTTTTTTCCCACCCATTCTAGCCACTTTCCTCACCTACCTGTTCTCTCCTCTCTTTTTCCTCCTTTTTAACTTCTTCAGCTTCCTCAACAGGGACCTTACCTTTTCTCCGCTCTACTATCTTCTTTCGCACTTTGTCGCTGACGTCAGCCTTTATTATCATCACCTTTGACGGGTGGATGGGGTAGTATACTGGAGTCCCGTCAGCCTTCTTAATAGTTACTCCCTCAATAAATACCCTGACCTTTTCATAATCAACTCTGACCACCTTGCCCTCATGTCCCGCCCAGTCACCACGCATTATTTTAACTACATCACCAACGCGTACGGGAAGTCTCTTAATACCAAGTTTCCCAACCAGTTCTTCCGATAATCTTGCATTGAAGAGAGTGTGCTTCTTATGTAGAGTGGCTCTGTAAAGCATCAGCCGCTGTTTTCTAGGTTGGCTCGAAGAACGTTTCATCTTTCACCACCGCAGAACACTAAATAATAATCGTTGCCAGGTTCGATATGCCACTCCACCTCTCTGCAGCCTCCTTAGCTACGGGACCCCTGATCTCACTTCCCTTAGGCGCTCCCTCAGGAGTTACTATGACGCATGCATTGTCCTCAAAAGCAACCCACGTACCGTCCGGTCTCCTAAAGGGCTTCCTCTGCCTTATTATAACAGCATTCATCACCTGCCCAACGAGATCTGCATTACCCTTCTTCACAGTAACTACTACTAGGTCACCGACCGTAGCACCAGGTACTCTTCTTAACCTAGTCTTCCTACCGGGAACGCCTATCACCATGACTTCTTTGGCCCCGCTGTTGTCCGCGACCCTCAGACGCGTACCCATCAGGATTCCCTCAGCTCTACCAACTCTACTGAATGCCGCGCCACCCTTTTTGGGCATTTAGCCTTCACCTCCGCCCTTCTCGAGTATGCCGAGAACAACCCATGCCACAGACTTTGCTAGTGGTCTGGTCTCACCTATTAGTACCTTATCACCTGGTTGGGCATTGATGCATGGCGGGTTGTGGGCGTGGATCCTAGACCTACGTCTCTCATACCTCATATACTTCCTAATATAGACTAAATACTCTCTTTCAACTACAACCGTCCTCCTCATTTTCGCCTTAACTACCCTACCTACAAGCAATCCTCCCCTAACTTTTAAGTTCCCGTGCCACGGACATAGAGGGTCATCACATTCCTTCTCAGGAGGTTTTAGTTGCTCGTGCCTTATGCCCACATCCTTGATTTCGAGTCCTTCACTCACTACTTACCACCTCCGTACCTCTTTAGTCGCTCCTCAGGTCTGCCCACTATTAAATCACCCCGCACCTCTACACTCACGGTGTCCGAGAGTTTAAAAACAAATATCCCACCAAACTTAGGTATCTTCTCTACCTTCCCATTTCTAGACTCAACAATAAGCATGTTCTTAGTTTCGTCAACTACTTTACCCTTCAAACCAGTTAATGAGGAATCCGTGTGGGACTTAACACGAACTTCGAGCCCTATTAGTTCATGAAATATTAAGTTGAACCTCCTTCTTCTCATCACTTCTTCCCTTGTTTTACCTTTAGCTCCTCCTCTCTCAACACGGTTAGTATGCGTGCTATATTCTTCCTTACAACCCTTATCCTCCCTACATTAGTGAGCGTTCCTAAGAACGCTTGGGTCCTTAGCTTAATTAACTCTATTCTTAAATCGTTGAGTAGCTTCCTCCTTTCTTCCGAAGACATCTTCCTGATTTCATCAGCTGACAAACTCATGCTGCCTCACCTCTCTCTTGAAGCTCCTGCTGCTCCTTAGTGCCTGCAACCTGTTGTACTTCTTCCGGAGACACAACTCTTACTATATCGTCCGGTTCGCCTGGTCTCACTATGAGCACTTCAATGCCGTACATCCCGGGCTTCCTTAGTAGATGTACTACAGCCCTATTGACCAGTCTCTCAATATGAGCTCCAGTCTTGTAGACCTTGCCAGCTCTCAACTTCTCGTAGCGTGCACGTTCACTCGTCAGCTTACCGCTTATTACTATCTCAGCACCTACAGCTCCAGCAGCCATAACCCTTCTTAAGGCTACGAAGAGTGCCCTCCTGAAGTGATATCCCCTCTCTATTGCTAGCGCTAGCCTCGTGGCCACGACTCTCGCATCTAATTCCGGATTCTCCACCTGGGTGACCGTTATCTGCGGGTTTTCTATTCTGAAGTACTTCTCCAGTACCTCAGTCAGCTGACGTATTGTTTGCCCTCTCCTACCTATTATTAAGGCAGGTCTATCAGCATAAATAATCACACGCGTCCCCAACGGGGTCTTAATTAATTCAACCCTAGAATATCCTGCTCGCATGAAGTTTTTGGCTAGGTATTCATCTACCTTAAGCCTGAGGAGGTTTAACTGAATAAAATGTTGCTTTATATTGACCAAGCTTACACCTCCTTAACAACTACCTCCAAGTGTGTTAATGTCCTGAACTTAGGTGTTGACCTGCCGAAAGCCCTGGGCATCCATCTTTTTAGGTAAGGTCCCTTATGAGCTGCAGCATGAATTATGACCAGTCTCTCCACGTCTAGATCCTTCACCTCAGCGTTATTCTCCACATTCTTAAGTAGTTTAAGAATAAACTTAGCTGTCTTTACAGGGTACCTGCCTACTGGTGACTTCCATCTAGGAAACCTGTCGGCTAATCCTCTCTTATGCGCTATCGACAGCTTGTACCTAACGTAAGGTACGGGAATCTTCATTTTTATCACATCCTCAAGAAACTTCTCCGCTTCCTTGAGCTTCATACCTCTAATAATTTTGAATACCTCATAGGATTCCTTCAGCGATATATTTACGTCTCGAAGCACGGCTTTAGCTGTTCTCTGCGGGTCAAGCTTCTTCATTGAGTAGCGCCACTTAGGCATGCTCTCCTCACCCTCTCCACTGCCTAGACCTTTTCAGCAAGAGCTTATAAGCTCATAAGCTTTACTCTAGCATAAACTAGCCTTAAGATCCCTTTATATCTTTTATCATAGCAAAATGCTTTATTAGTTTACATTACAGACTGAGTTAGGGAGGTTAGGTATGAGCCGTAATATTCAGTTGAGGAAGGTTGATGAGTTTACGTGGGAGATCCCTAAGGGCAGTAAGAACTGCATGCACGTGCCCGCTTTTATCTTCGCTGACGAGTACTTGCTAAGTAAGATGAGAGAGGACCTCACACTAGCTCAGGCTGCTAACGTTGCTTGTCTCGCAGGAGTTCAGTCAGCAGTATACGTTATGCCCGACGGTCACCAAGGATACGGATTCCCTATTGGTGGTGTTGCTGCGATGGATGTTAATAAGGGAGTTATATCTCCAGGAGGTGTTGGCTATGACATCAACTGTGGTGTCAGGTTATTGAGGACTAATTTAAACATTAATGATATTAGACCCAGAATAAAGGAGTTAGTTGATGAAATATTCAGAAACGTACCTTCTGGCGTAGGACGCACAGGCAAGGTAAGATTAAGCACTGGAGAACTTAATAGAGTTCTCGAAGAAGGCGTTGAATGGGCTATAAGTAGGGGGTTCGGCTGGTCCGATGACCTCGAATACATAGAGGAAAAGGGCTCTATGAAGGGAGCTGACGCTAGTAAGGTTAGCAATACCGCAAAGAGGAGGGGAGCGCCCCAGCTCGGCACTTTAGGTGCTGGAAATCACTTCCTAGAAGTTCAAGTAGTAGACAAGATCTACAATCCATCAATAGCTAAGAAGTTAGGCATAGAGCATGAGGGACAAGTAACCGTAATGATTCACACAGGTTCTAGAGGTCTTGGGCATCAAGTAGCGAGTGACTACTTACTTACCATGGAGAGGGTTATGCGCAGGTACGGGATTACACCCCCTGACAGGGAACTAGCTTCAGTACCTTTCAATAGCAGAGAAGGACAGGACTACTTCTCCGCGATGGCTGCAGCAGCAAATTATGCATGGACTAATAGGCAACTAATTACTCACTGGGTACGGGAATCATTTGGCAGAGTCTTTAGAACAGACCCGGATAAGCTGGATTTACACATAGTATACGACGTGGCACACAACATAGCTAAGGTTGAAGAGCACGTAATTGATGGCAGAAGAATTAAGGTGGTAGTCCATAGGAAAGGAGCTACTAGAGCATTCCCGCCAGGTCACCCCGAGATCCCGAGAGATCACAGAGACATAGGTCAGGTAGTACTGATACCAGGATCTATGGGGACAGCGAGCTACGTAATGATAGGTGTTCCCGAAGGCGCAAGAACCTTCTACTCAGCTGCCCACGGAGCGGGACGCTGGCTCTCCAGGGCTGCAGCAATTAGAACCTATAATCCTGGCGTAATCACGCAGAACTTAATGAACAAGGGTATATACTTAAGGGCTGCAACAAGGCGCGTAGTGGCCGAGGAAGCCCCTGGGGCATACAAAGACGTTGATAGAGTAGCCATGGTCACACACAAAGTCAAGATAGCTGCCCTTGTTGCTAGACTGAAGCCCGTGGGTGTTGCTAAAGGTTAACGAATAATGCCACCTAAAGTTCTTAGTAATGTCTACGTAGTCATGAATAGATTTGTTTTACGTGCTAAGATCTTCCTACATGATGACTGCTTAGTCGTGAAGATATTGCCTAAAATAGGCCACGTACTGACCTCAATGAAAGGTGCTCTATCTAAGAGAGAGCTAGAAATGTTGATCAAGTCACTGCCAGACTTCCCACAACTCATTATAAAGAAAAACAGCATTCAGGAAATAGACCACGAATTGTTACGTAGGGGCAGGAGCGATGTAGCCAAACTATTTGATACGGACGAAGTAAGAGGAAATATATATAGAGTTACGATAAGATACTCTGATGAAAATTACCTGAGACTTATTCTTCCGCAGGGGGACCTTGTTAAGTTAAAGAACTACGTACTCCGAGGCTAGCCTTGACAGGGTAGAAGATTAATTATTGCTTTAATTATATAGCGTTCTCACTCGTATGGAGAATTCTGTAATTAGATATTTTAAAATTATGTTTTGCTACTTCATTGCGACAAAGAGAGTTGACCTTGTCGCCTTCAAGCCAGGCTCTCCGTGCTCTACCTTCTTCGTTGATGGCGCAAACTCTCCTAGATAATGACCGATCATTTCAGGGGTTATTCTAACTGGAATGAACTCCTTCCCATTATAGACAGCTATTGTTAAACCGACCATTACAGGAAGAATTACCATATCCCTCACATGGGTCTTGATGACGGCGTTTTTACCCTTTGCCTTTAACTCCCTTGCCTTCATTACCTTCTTGAGCAATTTCATTCTCGGGGAATCCCTAATACCCATCTCGAGTCTCTTCATCTGCACTTTTGAGTCGGATTCTCTGAGCAGTGATCTCCTAGCTCTAGCTGGAAGCAGCTGCAATAACTGATCCATAGGCATATTTAGCAACTCCTCTAAGGTCTTACCCCTGTACCTAAATCTCCTCCATTCAGGCGGTATTTCCATGCTCACAGCCACGCTGCCTCACCTTGACCTCTGCTCCTCTCTGCTTCTAATATCTTTCTCCCTTAAAAGTTATCATGTCTGTACTGAGCTGTGCTAAGACAGCTGAAAGCGCTTCAATAGTTCTCACAGCATATACGCCTTGATAGGGTATGAAGTTCACCCTGAACCTCACATTAATTCTCTTAAGGACAGCCTCAGCTAGTTCACTAAAGTCATGTTTAGGGTTCCCAAATAGAAGTATCAAACCACCATTACTGACAGCCTCGGCTATTATCGCCTTTCTTAATTTTATGTCATGATAGGACATGCCGTCCTTTGTAGTGAGAACTATTACTCCATTCAACTTACTTAGTATTGAGAATAGATCATCATCACTTGAAGCTGAGAAGACCCTATAACCTATATATATCTTTAATTTGCTTGGATCTGAAGCTTCCCCCTTTAGTGGTCTTACAGATGTTATCCTCACAAGAATTCTGGCCCCAGGACTTAGTTCAGTCGAAGATATCACCCTACATTGTTTCTTATAACCTATGTACGCCTTGGCCACACGACCCCATGAGGCAGTTATAACGCCCTCTCTCACATCCCCAACTTCAGGGTCCTTACTTTCAGGATTATGTGTAACTATATTTAATGGGGGCAACAAACCCACGTACTTTAGCTCAGGAACTAAAGGTACTATTTTCTTTCTTAAATAGGGAGGAATTATTAAGTAATTAAGAATTACTTGTAGCAACTCAAAGTCCTCCTTAATTGACTCACGGTCCCTAAACACAATAACATTATCCACTCTGTACGTAGCCAGAATCCTTGCAATAATCCCGGCTACTTCCGTCTTCTCTCTCAGCGTCGGGTAAGCATTGAGGTTTGATGAAGGAAATATTATCGTTAGCGGGTACTTCCTCCTGGGTGGGGGCCACTTAAAAATACTTCTCCCCACCTACTCACTTCTTTTTCTTGCTTTTCCTGCCCTTACCCCTCTTCTCGGTTTCCCTACTTTGTTCACTTCTTGATTCTCCTATACCCATGAATAATGTTGTTTTCTGCCTGCCTCCCACAATATCACCCCTTATACCGTAAGTATTTAGTAGCTTAAATAGAATTAAAAGTTATCTTAGATGTCTTATGCGGGGATACTATTAGAGTAAAATTAAGTTCTTATTAAGGCCTTTAAGTATAGTACTGAATGAGTGATGTATTTGCCGAGTACTGAGTTCTAAACAAACTATGATGTAGCTACCGAAGGCTGACCTTAACCAGAATTTCACTTTAACTGGCTTGAGTGGAAATCAAGCTAGGTCTGAGGAATATTAAAGTATTTAAGAAAGATTTTAAGGTGAATAGATGGTTCTGTTTAGGTAGTGTGGTGTGGAGTAATGGCGAGGAGGAAGTACTCAGCACCAAGAAGAGGAAGCCTTGGGGTCAGACCGAGGAAAAGGGCAGCTATGTTCATACCTAGGGTTAGGAGCTGGCCCGAAGTTGATTTCGCTGAACCAAAACCTCTAGCGTTTTTAGGATATAAGGCTGGTATGACACATGTTATAATGATTGATGACAGACCAGGTACGAGAACGTACGGACAGGAGGTACATGTGCCAGTAACAGTTATCGAGACACCGCCCATGGTTGCCCTGGCGGCTAGGTTCTACATACCTACTGTAGCAGGTCTTAAGTGCCTGACTGAAGTGTGGACTGAACCCCCTGAGGAACTTCAGGTCTGGAGAAGAGTTAAGACACTCTCCATCAGCGAGGAGCATAAGAAGAAGGCATTGAGTATATTGGAAGCACACAAGAATGAAATTGCTAGGGTTTCGTTGCTTTTCGCATCACAACCGAAAGCCGCTGGTGGGCTCAGTAAAAAGGTTCCGGATATAATCGAAGTTAAAATCAGCGGTGGAAGCACTGAAAAGCAGGTGGAGTACGCACTTAATGCATTAGGTAAGGAAATTAAGGTCAATGACGTTTTCTCTGCAGGGCAGTTTATAGATGTTATTGGCGTTACTAAGGGGAAGGGATTCCAGGGAGTTATCAAGAGATTCGGAGTTAAGGAGCTTCCTCGATGGCACAAGCATAGAAAAGGCAGCAGGCGCATAGGGTCAAGAAGCC
The DNA here is from genome assembly GCA_021158735.1 of Desulfurococcales archaeon. GTDB lineage: Archaea > Thermoproteota > Thermoprotei_A > Sulfolobales > NBVN01 > B83-G16. The sequence continues at coordinate 13,672 of JAGGUC010000170.1, forward strand.
CTACAGCAGGCGCTCTCAGCACCGTACCTCAACCGGGTCAGATGGGCTTCCATAGAAGAACAGAGCTAAATAAGAGAATACTAATGATGGGTTCGGACGGCCACAGCATAACTCCCTCGGGCGGATTTCCGCACTATGGCATAGTCAGGTCAGACTTCATAGTAGTAAAAGGGTCCATTCAGGGACCGCCTAAGAGGCCCTTAGTGCTTAGGTGGCCAGTGAGGCCGCCTGCATGGCTTTCTGAAGAACCCCCTAAAATACTCTATGTAAGTCTTGAAAGTAAAATCTAAGGTGGTCGAATATGCTTAGGATAGTAGTACCTTTTAAATTAGATGAAAAGAAGGTTCCCGTACTTAACTTGGAAGGACAGGAGGTAGATGAAGTACCTCTACCTAAGTTATTTAGTTTACCTGTACGAAAGGACTTAATTAGGAGAGCATTCCACTCGGCTTTTACTGCTAGGTTACAACCTAAGGGCAGGGACCCGTTAGCTGGAAAAAGGAGGAGCGGTGAGTCATGGGGTATTGGTTATGGGCTAGCTAGAGTACCAAGACTAGATAACGGTAGGGCTGTTTTTGCCCCTATGACGAGAGGTGGGAGGCTAGCACACCCGCCAAGAGTTGAGAAGGTGCTTCATGAGTTAGTGAATAAGAAGGAAAAAACTAGGGCAATACTCTCAGCACTGGCTGCAACATCTATTCCTGAACTTGTGAGGGAGAGAGGACACATCTTCTCAGTTAAGACACTTCCTGTTATAGTAGTTAACGACCTAGAGAACATTTCAAGAACTTCTGAGGTTAGGGAGGTGCTAAAGAAGCTTGGCTTATGGGAGGATGTGGAACGGGCTTATGAGCGAACTCGGATACGGGCTGGGAAAGGCAAGATGAGGGGTAGGCGCTACATAACACCTAAGTCACTCTTGCTAATTGTGTCAAGGAGTGATGCACCTGCAATTAAATCATTCAGGAACTTACCAGGAGTTGATGCAGTAGTGCCTGATATACTAAGCATACTGCACTTAGCTCCGGGTGGAGTGCCGGGTAGACTAACAGTCATTACTGCTGATGCCCTCGAAAAGATTAAAGGTAAGTATGAGGTGATCACACCTTGATAGATGATTCGAAAATAATTAGGCGTGTTGTAGCAACTGAGAAAGCACTAACCTACATAGAGAATCATAATACATTAACATTCATCGTTGATGTAGGGGCAACTAAGCATGATGTGAAGAGGGTCATTGAGAAATTATTTGATGTTAAAGTAGCTGAAGTAAGGACGCTAATTACTCCAAAAGGCGAGAAAAAAGCTTATGTACGCTTAAAACCAGAATACAAGGCATCTGAGATAGCAACAAGGTTAGGCATACTGTGAACAGGGTAAAATCTATAATCAGTGGGTGAGCAGACATGGGCAAGAGGATACTCGTGCAGAGGCAGGGTAGAGGGACATCAACTTTCAGATGTCCCAGCCACTTAAGAGTATCACCTGCAAGTTACCCTCCTCCAGCCGACACCACATTAAAAGGTTATGTCACGGAGTTAGTTCATGATCCTGGGAGAATGGTACCGCTAGCACACATAGAGCTTGAGAATGGATTTGATTACTACATCCCAGCCGCTGAAGGAATGTATGTGGGCCAGGAGGTCTATGCGGGTCCTAACGCTCCCTTGACCGTTGGAAACACATTACCGCTTAAGAACATACCTGAGGGTACGAAAGTCTACAACATAGAGCTAAGACCGGGTGACGGAGGTAAGATAGCCAGACAGGCAGGTAGCTACGCCATCATACTCGGGAGGTCAGGTCGCTACACAATCATACTACTGCCGAGTGGTAAGCAGAAAAGTATTCTCAGTGACGCCAGAGCAACAATAGGTGTGCCTGCTGGAGCAGGTAGAACAGAAAAGCCCTTGCTAAAGGCAGGTGCCGCCTACTATAAGTGGAGAGCAAAGTCAAGAAAATGGCCTAGGGTAAGAGGCGTTGCTATGAATGCTGTCTCTCATCCTCACGGTGGAGGTCACCACCAGAGCGTGTCGTTCCCATCTACAGTCTCAAGGAATACACCGCCAGGAAGGAAAGTCGGTCATATTGCTGCCCGCAGGTCTGGCAGGAAGAAGGGTGCTCGCTGAGCTTCCATAACATAGTTACAGCTTCAAGTAAGCCTCTTTATATTAAATTCGATATACTAGGTTGATGTATAAATAAAGAGAAAGTTAGTGTAGAGTTCAGGCATTGTATTCTCATCATTTTTCTTCAGAGCTTGCACCCTACGCTCACTGAAAACTCTCGCCTGCTAAGTACCTAAATACATTAATAACATAAAAATATTGTAAAAATACCGCTCACTGACATTGCTTTCTCACTGAACAGTGCAGTATCTCTTAAGTACCTCTTTTATTATATTTGTTGATGATGCTAAGGGTTCATTAACTCGCTCAGACAGCCTCAGAACTTCACAACTTATTCCGCGTTTTTCTAGCTCCTTGATCAAGCTCTCCTCGCTTAAGGGTTGGTCAGGGCCAAGGATTATTATGTCAGGTCTGACTTCCTCGATAGACCTATATATATTGTACTCATCTCCCAGAAATGCTCTATAGACGTACTTTATTGATTCAATTATCCTTAGTCTTGAAGTCTGATCTAAAATCGGTTTTCTACCCTTAACTTTAAGTACGTTCCTGTCTCTGGCTACTACCGCATATACGAGACCGTATTTTGATGCTTCCTTTAAGTAGTGGATGTGACCTGGGTGAATAAGGTCAAACGTACCGCCGACAAAAACTTTCTTGGGCTCGCTCTTCCGCCACTCAAACTTTACATAGCCAAGTATTCTTAGGGAGTCAAGCAGCCCCTCAGCATATGAGATACAGGCAAGCGCTGTTACATAATCACCCATGTTGAAGTAGTGCTTGGAGTCACTCAGATAGAGCTTTGCTAGCTCAAGCACTTCCTTTTCCTTGCCAGAACCATTAAAGCCTTCTAAGGACTCTGTGACCGCCTTCTCTACCATGTCAATGTATTTTTTAATCCTGAAGGCTATTTCATCCTTACCTACACACCATTCTACAGAACTCACCACGTATCACCTTAAGTGCCTCCTCTTCCATAAAATGAAGTTTAGGTGAGGTTAGTATTAAGGTGTGAGGGACATCACCTACATCACATTTTCTTAGCTCCTCAAGCGGTAGCGGACATACACTCATTGTAGGAGAACCTAGGGACGCTATACCAATGCCCAGTCGCTCAGGAGTAATTACACCTTCACGTCTTACTGACTCTATCTTAAATAGGATGTCTATAGCCTCACCAACTCTCATAGCCACATCTTTTTCAGCATCTAGTTCGAGAAGTAAAATCGTGTGTAGGTTCCTTCTATCGTTTTCCTTAATGACTTCGTAAGGGTACTCGCTGAGTTTACCCTCATGCGGGTAGGTAATAGTAGCTATTTTACCTATTTTATATACCATTAAGCCAGACATGGTAAGAGCTGTTGGTATGATGCTAACACCGGGAATTACTTCAAACCTAAACCCGTGCTTAACAACATCGACAATTAAGGATATATGGGTTGTCGCAACCAGTGGGTCACCGGGAACCAAAACTGCTACATCACCTTTCTCTAACTCTTTAATAATTACCTGTGAAAACCTCTCCTCTAGATCCCCTCTCGATAGCGGGATTAATTCTCTTCCAACAATCTTTTCTAATTCATCCCCATCACCTGGCAATATGCTCGTGTACTTGTCAATGAATACCTTTTTGACCTCCTTCACTACCTTAAGTGCCTTAAAAGTCATTAACTCGTGTGTAAGTCCCGTTCCTATTAAGTACAGCTTGCCCATGTCACAACACCGCGTGCTTGGAATACATTAATTTTGCTCTGAGGTTTTCCTTATTAATGTCGATACCCTCGACTATCTTGACTACTCTGCTTAAGAAGTTCCATACTTCGGTCTTAATTTCGGGGACTCCTAACTTCTTAATAACTGAGATACCGTCCCTCTTTACTACTACCTCAGCTTTCATGGCAATGAGCTCGGTGTACATTCTACTCATAAAGTCACGTGCTGGCACGTCACTTGATATCAGTACCTCAAGCCTGACCCAAGAAACTAGGTCCTGGCCGGGTAGGTAGTACATAATAATATTGAGCCCCTTAATGTACTTTAGTTCTATAACTCTAAAGCTAAGTACGACATGATTAAGTCCTTCACATCAGCCTCCGCGAATGCCGCGAGTACATGCTCCTGCTTTACTAGACCCTCTAAACTTTCTAAGATAGTATTTAGTCTGTACACATACTCTCCCTCAGCAACTAAGCTATTACCTGTTAACGAGAATTTAATAATGAGTGTGGTTTGCCAACTCCAGAAAAACTTAACTTCGTTAACACAATTATTGCTGGTAGCGGAGTATGAGCTATAGGACGGACTTGAAAGAGTGGTTGAGTATAGCAAGTAGATTATCATTGATTAAAGTAGACGTAAGGAGTGAGGAAAGAATACTTGAAGACTTCATAAAAATAATAGAGTTCTTTAATCAATTACGCGAAGTGAATGTTGAGAATGTTGAGCCTTTATTCATAAATCCTGCCGGTGATCATGTTGTCCGCGAGGATAAACCAAGAAAATGTCTAGATGTAAGTGAGGTACTACTTAACACTAAGGAAAGAGTTGATGGTTACATAAAAGGACCAAAAACACTGTGAGGTATGCCTGCATGAAGGTGCCATTAACAATTAATGAACTTAAGGAATACGTCGTGAACGACCCGGATTTTATTCTTGAATACGTAGAGAGAACATATGATGTCATAAGCAGTATTGAGCCTAAGGTGAGGGCATTCATTACGTTAAGGCCTAGAGAGGAAGTGA
>JAGGUC010000067.1 GCA_021158735.1 Desulfurococcales archaeon
ACACAACGTATACCCGCCTTAACGTACTACACTTCTGCATACACATCCTTATGTAATTCACATAACGACTCCACTCCTCAAGTAGCACCTTCTCTAGCTTTCCAACTCTGACAATAGTTATGGAGATATAGTGCCCACAAACCATAGGCGCACTTATATCAAGTAAGGAGCCAACAATCTCAATAAGCTTCTCAACATCTTCTTCAAGCTTATTTCTATCTACATGACCATTGTATTCCTCTAGAACTCTCTTCAACTCGTGAAGCACTATATGTTTGTATAGCGATACATCGTCAGCTCTATTGATGTACTCTATGAGTTTCCTAAACTCTTCATTCTCCTCGTAGACTTTTCGTACATACTGCATGAACTCCTTCAACACGTTAACATCCCTGCTAGCGTATTCACGTGCTATAGAGATTGAGAGTAGCTGTGCTAGCCTAGAACCGAAGACAGGTTCTAGGTACTGCGAGACTGCGTATGGTGCCGCCATGAGGAGCGTCTTAGCTATTACTTGGTTTAGATTAGTGGTATAGGGTATTCTAACAAGCAATACACCTCTCTCAAGGTCGAGTAGAACTCCTTCCTCACTAGACCACTCTACATCTACATCATACTCAATACCGAGGCCGGGAGCAGCTGACCGCCTAGATACAAGGTTCTTCAGGTACTCCCTAACGTACTCCTTATGCTTACGCTTAACCAAGTGGGAAGCCAGGGGGTAGTAGACCTTAAGCTTTACGTAGCGTATAGCATTCTCAACACTTCTAAACAGCTTCATCAACACCTTGAGGATTAGGTAGATAGCAAAGATAATACCAAGTACTGTAAACAACGACCTTAGAGGCTCAGGTAGCTTATCAAGTATCTCAAGTATCCTAACAATATAGCTCAAGTCTATCAAGAAATCATTAACAGCAACGAATTATAAAGGATACCGGTTAATACTCATAACCTCTATACTACGTGGCATATCATACTTCAGTTAATACATGTTTTGATAGCACTAATTGAATATCAGTTACATCTGTTTGGCATATCAGCTATATGCCAGCTAAGTTGGTTCTGGCATATGTCTGGAGCCCCGTGGTCCGGGGTTCAAATCCCCGCGGCCCCACCACATCAAATTTATATGAATTCTGATATTGTTCTAATTGGTGGTAGTTGCCTTGTTATATCACTATTTTCAGATTGTTATGTCAGGTTCTAATGTGTAAGCTGAATTCAAAAGTGAATTCCTTGATTAGGGGTGGTGCTTCTTTGTTGACGTCAGGTTTATTGATTTGAGGAGTATTCCTGATGATGTAAGGTATAGGATATTCAACTATCTCTGGAATGTTAGGAGGGTTGGTAGTAGGAATTTAGGTATATCTTCTGCTTTAGCTAACATGGTTAAGAACCGGAAGAGGAGAGTTACTGATAGCTTATTGAAGTGCATGTTAGAGCTACTTACACCTGAGGAGTACGCTGAGCTTGTTGAGGAAGTTACTGCTGTTAGAGTTGATTCTAATACATTTGTTAAGATTCTTGTATCAGCAGTTGCAGATCCTGCGCTAAAGCCTATCTTAGTAGAGTTCGTAAAGAATAGACTCGCGGCGGAGATGTTAGCTGAAACAACGAGGTACACGGTTACGAAGCAGGACTTGCAGGAGTTTAGGTCTGTTCTTGAGAAGAAGGTACTTGGTGAGATAATTGCGGTATTAACAGGTCAGACAGACCTAGCTAAGGTGGAGATGGTTATCAGGCACTACTTTGGTGGATCAATAGAGAAGATGAGGGAATTTTACGATGAAAACGCGCCCCAAATATTGGAAGAAATCTAAATAAATTTATATCTACTAGATAGATATAAATTGGTGGAAGGGAAAGTGAAGATCTGTTGTGTCGGTGATATACACTATCCGTATAGGGTAAGTTTGGAGGAGATAGTCGATAATATAGATGACGCTTGCTTTGATTCCGATATACTCGTTCTTGTAGGTGATATAACGTCTAGTGGTAACTTAGACTACGTTAGAAAGATGTTAACTAAAATTAAAGAAGCTGTTGACTCTCTCTGTTCTGGTAATTCCGGGTAACCACGACATTTATGTGGATTATAGTGAATTATCTAGAGGCATTATCTCATTACTTAAACTGTCCATGTCCAATACTTTAGTTGAAAAGTTAGGCTGTGTAGCTTTAATGAAAGGATCGTTCATCTTAAATAGTATAGGTTTTGTAGGTTCGATTGGATGGTATGATTACTCGTTTGCTCCCAATTGGCTCGGGCTTAGCTTAGAGGATTTTAGAGCTAAGTCTTATAGCTTGCAGGTGTGGGCTGATGAGAATTACATTAAATTGCCTTTCCAGATGAAGAATTCACGTTATATCTAGTTAATAAGTTAGAAGAAGATATCAGAAGGATCTACGATAAAGTAGATAAAATAGTTGTAGCTTTACACCATTTACCATTTAGAGAATTAGAACACTACAAGCTCAGAGCGGAATGAGACTACTTCTCGACTTTTATGGGCTCCGAAAGCTTTGGATACATCATTAAGAAGTATAGTGATAAGGTAAGGTTAGTGTTGTTCGGTCATCAACATAATGGTGTAGAGACCAAGATATGAAAGGAAGTTAAGGGTGTTAAGTGCTGCAACTGCGCATCCTCGCTGCCACTTGTAGTTAAAAAACCTAAGACTAGATTTATATCTATCAGATAGGTATGTATCTATGTGGGGATGGGAAAATGAAAATAATGGTTATAAGCGACTTGCATTATGATAAGCGTGTATTTAAAGGAATTGACGGGTCTAGGGCATGGGAGTGGCTGTTATCAATAGTAGATTATTATGGGCTTGATTATCTGTTAAGCTGTGGAGATTGGGGTACTGGTATTAGCTTCGAGGAATTCTATGAGTTGCTTGAGAAAACTATTGTCTTGAGTGTCTACGGCAACCACGAGAACATGGATGTTCTAACCAAACTGTACAATGTTAAGACTAGTGAATACCTACCTGTACTCATGGAAGATGCTAGAATATATGAATTTAGTGAGTTAAGGATAGCAGGTATAAGCGGGGTCATAGCTAAGAAGAGGAAGACGAAGAAGGGAGTTCCGAGACGAACACCTGGAGAATTCCTAGAAGCTGCCGAGAAGCTAAGGAACAAGAACATAGATGTACTACTCATACATTAGACACTCTACCTCCCAAACCTGTTCCCGTTCACGGCGCAGGGTTTCCGCTCGTTAACTGCTTTAGAAACCGTAAGAATAATTAAACCAAGACTAGTAATTAACGGGCACATGCATAGTGGAGGCTATAGGACACATGATTTTCCGTGGAGAACAAAGTATATCTACATAGATTCTTCGCAGAAGGAGAGACATTACCTAATATTAAATACAAATAATATGGACTTAGAAGTGTGGAGAGACTTCGAAGTAGTTGATGAAGTTGAGGTGTAGAAAGCTTTATACCTTATTTAAACATTATATGTTACTGGAGTAACAACTGTTACAGTTGTTACCGCCGCGGAGTGGCCCCCACGGTGAGGGAGGGATGAGTCGTGGGCTCTGCCGTGACGCGGCGACTTTCTCTACTTTTCGAATCTCCTGAGCTCTTCCCTAAACCTCTTAGGATTGTTCTTGAGAAGAATCCTGAAGTAATTAGCTAGATTATCTGTTATAGTTATCAGGTTGTTCATGTACTTAGCCTTGGGTTCGCTTTCAAGCACCTTAGGTTCGTAGCTTATGTACCTGCTGAGTTTGTTGTCCGCAATTATTAGTGCAGGTCTATAGCGATGTAGAAGGCTTTCCACAGCATCTATTGATTGGACAACTTGGGCTAAGTCAATCACCTCTCTTAACTTGCTGTACCTCCTAGAGAAGAACCTTAGATAACTAGCTCTCCTACTAGAAGAAACCCTACGAAAATGTCTTAGCCCAGTACAGAGACGGCCAAACACCCTACTCTTCAAAACGTGCTCTCTCATGCCAACTAGAGCTATTATTCTAGGACCGTCCTCACTAAGGTCTATAGCTATTATTAAGTTGCTTAAATCACATCACCTATAGTTTTTGCTATAGCTTTAGGTTCTTAAGCTTGTAGTACTTCCTATGTAATTTCTTTTCTGCCCATACTTTTGCTGCTTCCACAATTTCTGTTGGTAGTTTTTCTAAATCTACAGGCCTAGATAGCTCTAGTTCACATGTTATATTGTGTTTCTCACACTTAAGATAGAGTGATAGTGCAAATGCTAGCTCTAGCCCTCTATCGGGAAACAAGAAATACACATAGTCTTGTGAGTAAGCGATTTCACCTTGTAATTTGATGTGCTTCCTCTTCTGATTTCTCCTGAACTTCTTGATGTTATTGAGAATGAATTCTCTTAGGTTTTTATTCTGTACTTTCCTTGGAATTCTCAGTATTATCATAATTCTTACCTGTTTTAATTATGCTGAAGTTAATATATAAATTGATGACTATGGTAGTAGTTGATATTTATTTGTAGATATTAGCGTTGTTTTGTTGGGGCAACGGCGTGAGGGCTGCGTCGCAACTGCTGGCGCTGTTGATTTCGGAGGCTATAGTTGTTGGGCTAGCTGTTGCTGGGAGTGGAATTTTAAGTAATATTTTGCTTAGGCAGTCGCCGAGAGGTGGGAGTTTAGTTTTGGCTGGTTTCGAGTGGTGGTGGGAGGAACGTGAAGGTAATGGTTTTGTTATTTATGTGCGCGGAGTCGTTTCTAACATAGGTGTTGATGAGGTTAATATAACGGGCGTGTGGGTAGCTATTAATGGTGTTAACTATAATTTAAGATTCACTGCTAATGCTAACTTAAAATCTAACGAGTGGACAGAGGTTTTTGCTAACGGAAAAATAGTTTCTCTACCAAACAATAGTAGACTTACAGTATTTGTTAGGTACTGTACAATAAGTAAATGTTCAGTTAGCTTTGTAGGTGCCAATATAAAGAGTTCTAGGTATTTAGTGAGGGAGGTTTACTATACAATTACACTTCCTGGGTACACTACTGTTACTAGAACGAGGACTTACACTGTAACTTATACTTATACAGTTACAAGTAATGTTGGGGAAACTAGTACTGTTATTAGTACGCTTACTGAAACTGTAACTAGTGTTGCGACAGCTACGCAAACAAATACAGTTACAGTAACTACAACTGTTATTACTACAGCTACTGCAACTAAACCTGCGTGGCCTGTTAAGTTTGAAGCATGTTATGATGTTAATAATAACATAAATGTATATGGGGTGCTACAAAAACCTGTGCGCAAGGAGCCTATTCCTTATATTGTTAAGTACTTAAGGTGTAACGTGTTTGGGTGCGATGTTCTTGCTGTAAAGGTGTTTGAATGGAAGACTGACCGAACATTCTATAGCAGGTACAGACCCGTATCAGTCGGTTCTCTGAGTTCTCTAAGAATAGAGATATGGAGTGTTGATTGGTACAGTAGTAAAATTATTCAGAAAATTTATGATCAGACTGTTGACACCAGTATTAGATGTGCTTAGCAGTATACATTAATAAGTTGAATGCTATTAAGTACATTTTGCGTTTTTGCTTGTTTTAAGCTGTTGTTGCAGTGCCTGTTGTAGGTGTTGTATAAATAGCTGTAGCTGTATTTCTCTCTGCAATCCTTCTCTAAATGGGGAATGTTTGAATGATATCATGCATTTGTTGCTGTTAGTTACGTGTATTAATACGTGCGGGTGCTGTATTGTGTATGCGTCTCGCAACTCTATACCGTACTTTTTAAGTACATGTTCTAGTTTTTGTACCGCCTCTAGCGTTAGGCATACTTTATGCCCTGCTTTTATTAGTTGCACTATTTTGTGCTATTTTGTGCGCGAACTCATTGTCGTTTTGTATCTTAAATATTTTCTTCATTTCGTCATAGAGATCTTCCGTTTGTGCTTGTGCGCGTTTAACTGGCATAGCTCCCATTTTATTGCTTACTACGTTTAAAAAAGGTGTGAGTAGCTGTGTGCAAGTAGTTTTGCGGTATTTAATTATTTATTTGTTTTTTACCGTTGTCTTCTGAGCTGTCATAATAATTAAAAAATGCGGGGCTGGGAGGATGCATGTTCAAAGAAGTACAGCAAAATCCGTTTATAAAATTAAGCGTGTTAGTTATGATGCTAGCTCTTCTAGTTCTGGTAATGGTGCTTCTGTATATTATAGTATATATAATATGACATGGTTGAGGGGTGGGCGCTGGTGGCTGTTTCCTGATGAGGTTGTTTCGGGTTCTAGGTTTGTCGAATCTGTTGGTGGTGATGTTTATTGGTTGATGAGGCGTTTTGTTGATAGGGGGTTTAATGTTGATGTTCTTGGTGTTGATGCTACTGCGGGGTACGGTAAGAGTCTTGCTGCGGTTAAGCTTTGTGTTGATCTTAGCTATGATGGTTGGCTCATTATTATCGCTTTCCATAGTCACGAGCTTGGTCGTAAATTGTTTGAGTATGTTCTTCGCTATGCGTTTATTCGTGAGCACTTGGTTGGTAAGAACTGGATTGGTAAGGTTCTTGCTCGGGGTTCTCTTGTTCTTCCTCGTGTGATCTATGTTGGTGGTATGGAGCGTTACTGCCCGCTGATGTGGTTGCTGGCAACTACATTAATATGTCGTTAATTAACGCTATAGTTAATAATATAAACGATGTTGCGCTGGGTGGTACGCTCAGTAGCGATTTTGTTTATGTTGCTATAGTGTTTATTGTGCTGTTTTGCAGTTCAGTGTTTTGTATTCCGTACCTAATCCGAAAGAAATTTCGGATTTCAGAATCCGACCATAAGCTCAAGCAAATTCGCGCATGAGGGCAGCCAAGGTCGGATTCCGCCCTCAATTCGAAAAGAAAAGTAACGGGATGAATTAAAGTCTTAAGTTTTTGGCACAAACTTAAATAAGTTGTGCCAAGCCTTTTCTCAATTTTAAAGAATTTGTTTCCTCTTTTGCTGAGTGATAGTATGAGTCTCGTAGAGTTACTGAAGTCACGTAAGCTATTACCCCTAGGTCAGCGTAGAATTTCCAGGCTTGGTAATGATAGGTACATTGTTTACTTACCAGCGGAATTAAATGATTTATGGAAAGAATTGAATGAGACTAGAGCTAAGGTTAAGGTATACATAGAGCTGGAAGCATAGTTGTTATATCACCCATGAGTTAATAGTGTATTTGAATTCAGCTATGAATTCGTATTTGCTACCATGTTATATCAATTATATCACAGTTACGTAGCTTCTGTTATATCACTGGAGCCCCGTGGTCCGGGGTTCAAATCCCCGCGGCCCCACTAAATAAACTAATACAAGTTCTGACATGATTCTACTCGGTGGCAGTCACCTTGTTATTTCACCATTTTTCAGACTGTTATATCAAGTTCTAAGCTATGAACTGAGTTCAGCTTTGAATTCATTATTCAAAGTGATGGTTATGGTTGATAATTAAGTATATTGATTTGGGGATTCCAATGATATTTATTATATAGTGCTTGACCACTCCCTGGAAGGTTAGGAGGGCTGACAATAGGAGTCTAGGTATATCTCCTAGCTTAACTAACGCCTTATTAGAAAGCTCGGAAGCCTAAAAATTATTATGGAAGCATAGGATTTAGAAAACTGTTTGAGAATTATATTGAAATTAGGCTTAGGAAATTCGGGCGGGATATTGTGTTTGACAGGAGGAACTTGCTATGCCTGTAGGTGTTACTAAGCAAAAATAATAATTATTGAGAGGAAACATCTTTCATCACCAACACTAGCTTTGAAAATAACTCGCTTCTTTAATGTGCCTGTTGGAGAAATATTTAAGCTTAAAGGGAAATCCTACCTAGGAGAAGGGTTGCAAAACAATGAGTAGGCCTTGGATAAACTATTTCCTACAGAGCTTCCTAGCTATGGTGGCTATTTTCGTAGTCTTAGTTACTCTTAGCTTACAGCACATAGTTATAGTTGCTTCAATAGGTGCCTCGGCATTCATAGTTTTCATAATGCCTAAAAGCAAAACTGCTAGACCAAGAAACGTTATTGGGGGGCACCTAATAGGTTTCATGAGCGGTGCTCTATGCTGGTATATTAGCAAATTCTTTCATCAAGCGGAGCCTATAGCTACGTTAGTTATGTATTCTTTAGCAGTAGGGTTATCTACACTGCTAATGGTGATTACAGGTACGGAGCACCCACCAGCTTCCGGAACAGCATTAGCTACAGCCATTAGTGGCTTTAGTTTTAAAATACTTGCAGCATTAATTATAAGTACTTGTGTTCTTTCAGCAATAAAGTATGCGCTAAGGCATTACCTTAAGGACCTAGTTTAGCCTTTAAAACTCCGCATTTTCGGCTTTAGGAATTTTAATAGCACGTTTAAAGCCAACTACCCTAAGTAAGGCATGCTAGTGTGAGATCTTGAAATAGCATTACTAATTGATATAGCTAACGTTATGGACTATAATTTCTGTTAGTTTCTATCAAGGTGTGCATATAATCGGTGATGGTGTTGAAGAGCTTGACTTTTTAGGTTCTACGAGTACTTGCAGATGTTTGTGAGGTCTCGAAGCATCATATTGAGGTTTAGGCGCTAACGTTCCGTAAGAAAGGCATGGTTAAGTGCAGGAATGACCTTATGGTTCTTCCACATAAAGCAACTAAGGATTTTCATGCATGTAATCCCCCTGTAGTTCAGGTAGTGGAGAATTTGTTGAGAGCGCTCTAAGAGATCAAATGAATGTACTTCAAGAGTTCGGAACTATACCAACTGATTAACGAGTTGTTGTGAAAGGCAGCGTGATTACTGCGGCTAGGATTTCAGCTTCTATAGTTCTAGGATTAAAACTAATCGAGATCTTACTAAGCAAATATGTAAGTTGCTAAATACATCGGGTATTATAATGACTTAAAAGAGCAGGCAAATTGCGTATTCTTTATAAATTTATTTAAATTTATTACTGTTCATGTTAATCCTTTAATGTTACTAAATAATGCTACTAAAAGTAGCATCATAGTTAAAACTTAGACATTACTGTAACCCTAGAGATTTTTCATACTATTCTTTTTATTAGTGCTTTTAGACTCATGCTAACAAGCCTTTCTAGAAGTATAAGATATTTTCTGCTTTTTTGAAGATTGAAACCGGGATTCAGCGTGAGATTGAAGTTAATATTATTGCTAACGTAGGTCTACCTACCCTAAAAATGTGTTAAATGATACTTGAAAGTATGTACGAAACAGTTAAATATGGTGCACTTTTAATTATGTATAGTGCACATATCTGTAGGTGGTTGGGGTGGCGGGTAAGACTAAGTTGGCTCTGGTATTGGGTATTGTCCTAGTTATTTTAGTTATTATTATATCGTACTCAGCCTACGTAGTAGTGCAGCCTAAGCAGAGCTCAAACACAAGCAGTGGGTACATCGAGGCCGTCGACTTCATCAATAGGACCGTTAAGGTACCTAATAACGTGTCAAGGATCGTCGCTCTAGGTCCAGGAATGCTTAGGTTGGTTACATACCTTAATGCCACAGACCTTCTTGTGGGTGTTGAGGCTTCAGAGCAACTATGGGACCCTTTAGGAAGGGACTATGCAATAGCTTATGCAGAATTATTTAAGAAGCTGCCAGTCGTTGGTTTAGGAGGTCCTAGAAACCCTCCGGACCCTGAGAAAATAAGGTCTGTTAGTCCTGACCTCGTAATAGTACATAAACTATATGCTCAAATGTACGACCCAGATAGGCTCTCTAGGGAGGTTGGTACCCCTGTTATAGTGCTTGATTATGGTAGGGCGGGTTACCTGGACATAGACTCTATTAAGAAGGCTCTGAAACTTCTGGGTGAGGTGCTGCACCGTGAGGAGAGGGCTGATGAGCTCTGTAGGTACATTGATGAATTAATTAGTGACCTGAAGAAGAGGACAGAAGGAATTAAGGAGAAGCCTTCAATTTACGTTGGTGCGGTCTCCTATAAGGGCAGGCAGCCATTTACTTCATCACAGTCACCATTTTCACCCCTCACACTGCTTAATACATCAAGCATCGTTGATGAAGTAGCTGTTAAGCCGGGCTTGATTTCTGTAGATTTCGAGTACCTACTAAGGAAGCAGCCAGACATTATTTTCATAGACCTTAATAATCTGGATATTGTAGCTCAGGACTTCAAGAAGGACTCAAGTAAGTACTGTGCCTTAAAAGCCTTCAGGGAGGGGAGAGTATGTACTATACTTCCTTTTAATTACTACCACACAAACATAGCTACTGCGCTAGCAGACGCCTATTACATAGGTAAGGTATTGTATCCAAGCAAATTCGCTGATGTAGACCCTGTGAAAAAAGCAAATGAGATATTCAAGGTCTTCCTGGGTAAGCCTCTGTATGATGAGTTCGTTAGGGGCTACGGTATTGGTTTCAGTAACATAGCGAACATGTTTAGGTGCAGCTAAGCATGAGTAAGAAGATCGATCAAGAGTATGTGACCAACTCGTCACTTCGTAAAATACTTATTTTAGCTGTACTACTTGTGGTTTTAGCCCTCTTAATTCCATTATCAGCATCTATAGGATTATACAATGTGTCATTTTTTGATGCTTTCAAGGTATTGCTGGGGTATAAATTACCGGGGAATGAAGCAGTTGCTCTTTGGCTTAGGTTGAGGAGATGCCTTGTAGGAGTTATTACAGGTATGTTACTAGCTGGAGGTGGAACCATCATGCAGGCTGTTCTGCGTAATCCACTAGCATCACCCTTCACGTTAGGAATCTCTCACGCTGCAGCTCTAGGAGTTGCCATAGCCCTCATAACGGGATCTGCAGGCTACACGACTATGTGGTTTATGGAGATTACCTCTCCTTATGTGCTACCTATTTTTGCCTTTGTTTTTGCATTATCTCAGTCACTGCTAATACTCCTGCTGGCTCAGAAAGAAGGGCTAGAGCCGCGTGCAATAATTCTCTCAGCTATAGCTATGGCTTTCACATACCAAGCAATTTTAGCTCTACTGCAGTACTTAGTACTTAATGAATTGCAAATTGCGACAATAGTTTTCTGGATGTTCGGCGACTTATCTAGAGCTGGTGATGCAGAGCTTCAAATACTCTCACTTACATTTCCTGCTCTAGTAGCTATGTATATGCTGCTACACGCCGACCTAGATCTAGTCTCGATCAGTGATGACGTGGCTCTTTCCTCCGGCGTGATTCCTTGGAGGGTCAGGTTAGTAGCGGTAGTGGTCTCAACTCTGGGGGCAGCACTCGCTACGTCTTTCGTAGGGATCTTAGCTTTTCTCTGCCTAGTTTCCCCCCACATAGCTAGACTACTCATTGGTGCTTCCCACCGCTATCTAATTCCCACCGCTATGATCGTTGGTTCAATACTGCTTCTAATAGCCGATATTGCCTCAAGGACTGTACTGTCACCAATAACGCTTCCTGTCGGTATAGTTCTGTCATTTATTGGTGCACCGGTACTGATCGTGCTATTAATGAAGGGTGGTGGGCATGGTCATTATTAAGGTAGTTAATATTGACGTATACTATAACAGCTACAAAGCCCTAGATAGAGTCTCAATTACAGCTAGACCTGGGGAGGTGGTTGGAATAATAGGCCCTAATGGTAGCGGCAAGACAACACTTCTAAGAACCATAGACGGTATCCTCAGACCTAAAATAGGTTCTGTATATATTGATGGAAAGAAGGTAACTTCTATGAAGAGACGTGAAGTAGCTAAGCTAGTTGGCTACGTACCTCAGAGAACAGAGTTCTCTACATACATGACTGTCTTAGACTTCGTCTTGACTGGTAGGAGACCATACATAGGGCTTAGCTATACTAATAAGGACTTCAAGAAAGCAGTAAATGCCTTAAAAATGGTTAGTGCCCACCACTTAATAGATAGGAGACTAGATCAATTAAGTGGTGGCGAGCTTCAGCGAGTTATAATAGCGCGTTCGTTAGCGGCAGAACCTAGTGTACTTCTACTTGATGAGCCAACCGCAAACCTAGATCCCCGATATCAAATTGAGGTACTGGAACACATCAGGAGTTTAGCAGAGGAGAAAAGAAATACCATTTTAGTAACCCTTCATGACTTAACACATGCCTACAGGTACTCAGACAAGGTTATTATGATGAAGAATGGGAGAGTGTTTGCTATGGGTGACCCGCAAGAAGTCATTACATCTGAGAACATCAAGAACGTCTTTGGTTTAGAGGCACTCGTACTAAAAGAATTGAAAGCTGTTATTTTTAGGTAGAACCGCCTGATTCCTCAGAGCTTTATATATTGGTGGATGCAGTACTGATATTCCGCGGCCAACAACAGCATTCAGAGTTCTCCCTGCACACGCTAGACACAACGGCTCATCATCTACGTAGACCACTCGAGCGGACATCACAAGCTCTCCACACCTAGAACATCTAATACTTTCAAAAATAGGGGCTCTTTCAACCTCCCTAACAATCTCTACCTCATGAATTACGAACTCATCTTCAGTTATCTCCGCCATCATGTAGCCTATTTCCTCCCATAGCTCCTGTAGCTTATGGATCTCCTCCTCAGAACCCTCCCTTCTAACAACCACCTTCTCGAACAGTTCATGAACCTCCTTTGAAAAATACTTCTTCCTAAGTTCCTCAGCATCAATGTATACTCTAACGCCTCTTTCTTCACCCCTCTTAAGTAATGTCAGCGCGTTCTTCCCTAAATCAATATACACTAAGGAATTATTACCGAAAGTACATCCAGTAGCTACCTGGACGCCATCGGCAAAACAGTTATTTACCTCAACAATAGCTAGGACGTCCTCCCTCACAGTCTCAACTACTCCCGACTTCTTCAAGCCCAGCTTCTTCATAGCTATTTCGGAAGCCCTTAAACCTAGAACTAAGAACGGGCATACATGGCCATGGAACATCCTAGCTTTTTCTATCAACTCCTTACTAACCATATGTGCACCCAATAATTTTATGATGTACACTATATAATATGTATTACTTCAGTCACAAGAAACTACGGTTGTGAGGCAGATGTCTAAAGTACTAGTACTCTTACACGTGATTTACCTGTACATTATTCATTACAATACGTCTTGGATTTTAATTACACTCTAGAAGTTTACCGAATCCTTTAATGTTCGGGCTAATCCCTAATTCATGCAGCGCTAACCACACAGACGCAGTATTACTTGATACGACAGGTTTCCTCAGGTCTCTTTCAAGAGGCTCTATCACTTCTATAGTTCTGAAATTAGTGTAGCTAATTAATACCCCATCAGCTTCAGGCACAAAGACCTCTCTTACGAGCCCTATACGCTGTCCATGGTGGCTGACGCCCTATGTCCGTGTTTTTAATTATGTTCAAACCCTTTATGTTAAGTACCTTAAACCCGCTGTCTTCAAGAAATTTCTTTTCTAGTTGATTGAGCTCCTCTATGTAGGGGGTAGCCACCACTAATTTAGAAATATTGAGGGCGTGCAGAGCTTCAATAATAGCGAGTGCTGTAGTTATAGTCTTTATTCCTGCCCCTTGCTTCAATAGATTTTCTCAGCTTCTGCTCCCACTCAATACCCTCCAGTAAAGACCCCGTCGTACATCCATAAACTATAATATCTACTTCAGCAGTGGCTAGATCCTCTGCCGCTTTTAATGACTCCCTTGCCATATCTCAAAGTGCTTTCGGCGTTACCTCCACCAGCCGAATCCTAGATGTGTGAGTGGTCACACCTTCAGGAACTAATTCCCAGAACTCGCTTTCCATTGTTGTATTTGATGAAGGCACAATTAAACCTACCCTGTTACGCCACCCATACACCAATACCACCACAGTAGTACAAAACTCCTGATTTCTTAATAGTATATTCATAATATTCTTTATGTATTACTCAGAGTTACAACCTTCTTACAGGAATGACCAGTGTAGATCCTCAATTGAAGTTCAAAATGATATACGATCATGTAATGTAAATTAATGGGGTAGATGTAGTAACCAGTACCTTCTTATCTCTGTAGCATGGTGCCTTAACATTGAATTCGCTAATTAATCTAATTAATAATTTAAGTCCTTGAATAACCCCGCTAATAATATTCGCATAGCATGTACTCCCTTTCGAGACCATAACGTATGGCGTACCTAGTTTTGAGAGAATACCTGAGAGACTTAATGCTTTACTAGTTCTCTCGCTAGGGAAGACCACCGTAAGAGCACTCCTGGATATGCTATATATAGGTGCATGCAGGAACTCCTCCAGTAGGTATGTTCTGCAGGGTAGGCAAAGTGTTTCATATAGCTTTAAGCATGTAAAATACGCTGGTACTAACCCGCTTCCCTCACCTACGGTAATAACTTCGCTTATGCCTCTAGCGCTCACTAACCCATGCATCCTGACCTCACGTATGAGCACGTTGTTAAGCTGCGACTTCAATGTACTTGCATTCAATTCTACTCCAAGAAGTTTGGCTACTGCTGCAACCGTAGCTATGAAACTTGATACCCCGACAGGGAACTCCTCACACGTACTAGTAACTTCGACTACATTACTTACGACTGAAGCTAGCGGGGAATGAGGATCTGATGTAATTGCCACTACCTCCCATCCTAAAGACCTCAATTTGTCGGCAGACTTGACTACCTCTCTAGTTCTTCCCTTATATGAAATAGCCAGTGCTGTTTTTCTGGTGTCAAATGATTTATTTACATAAATTGATAAGCTTAATGGGTCAATAGCTAAGAATTTGAGTGAGGATAAATATTGAGTAGCAAGCGCAGCTGCGAAGGAATCACCAGCACCAAATGCATAACCGTGCTTGACCCCGGCTAAATTTATGTTCATGGGTTTCTTGAGCTGGCATGCGATAACTTCAGTAAACTTCGAGATTTCATGTCTAATGAAGTCAGCGAGATCCGTACGTATCACCATGACAAATCATACGGGGATTGCTTTTAAAGAATAGTGACCAAAGTAGTTTTTAAGGAGGCTGCAAGTTCGGGAATCAAGGCCTGTAGGCAATGCAGTAATATATGGTGTTCATGAACCCGCCAGCCATCAACTAATGTCTATGAGTAGGTTATCACCATTAACTGGGAAGTATATATCTACATCAGTAAGGTGTTCCTGCAACTTCTCTTTAAAGATCATTCCAGTCTCTTCCTCGCTATGCACCAAGATTACCTTAGATAGGCCTCTAATAGACCTTGCAAGCCTAATGAGTCCATCAGCCCCGGCATGACTTGAGAAGTCAAACCACTGCACTCTAGCTTTCACACTCTCCCCGTTCTCAGTATAGCAGCCGTCCTCAAGCAGTAATCTGCCAGGAGTTGTCGGGCCTTGATACGACACGAGGAAAATGGAGTTGCTTGGGTCACTGCTTAACTTCTTAAGATAGTATACTGCTGGACCGCCCTTCAACATCCCAGCTGAGCTAACTATAATATTCCCCCTGCTCTTAACGATCTTCCTCCTCTCACTCGAACTCCTCACCATCCTGAACTCCTTCAGCGCTCTCACCAGTAAGTCATATCTATTCAGGTACTCAGGGTGGCTCACTAAAATGTCATTTATAACCCTGATCATGCCGTCATAGTAGACGTTAGCCCATCTCAACCTCTCGTACAGTAGTAGGAGAACCTCCTGGGACCTACCTAAACTAAAGGCAGGTATAAGTACATTACCTCCTTCATCAATTACCTCCTTCACAGACTCTATGAACTCCTTCTCAATTTCCTCCCTTTTCGGGTGAATGGAATTCCCGTAAGTCCCCTCAGTGATCAGTACGTCTGCCTCTAGACCGTCCATGAAGGCACCTTTCACGAGCCTAGTGTCAATGGTGTTTATGTCACCCGTGTATAGTATTTTAGCACCTCCTATCTCAACATAGATCATGGCACTGCCCGGTATATGCCCTGCATTAACTAACTTGATATTGTAGTCGCCGAACCTCACTTCACTGTCATAGTACAGATCCAGTGTGCTGTCCAGCATCACCTCGATATCTACCTGTTCATAGGGGAGGTAGTACCCTGAGATCTTCAGGAAGTCAGACAACATTATTTTAGACAGTTCCTTAGTTACTCTCGTCATTACGGCGGGGATCTTGAATGACGTATAGAGCATCGGTAAAGCACCGATATGGTCCAGGTGCGCGTGCGATACCGCTACAGCAGCAAGCTCGCTAGGTCTTATGTGTAATGGAAGTTGCGGAATATCTTTCTCATCGAAATTAATTCCGTAATCTAGTAGCAGGTACCTACTATCACTTCTCACAGCCACTGCCGCACGACCTACCTCACGACCACCTCCCAAGATCCTGATCTTCATCTGAGCCACTTCCTCACCTAGAGTAACTCTTTATATTTCTCAGATAATAAACTAAACTGAGGATGAGTAATGCTCCCCTTCAACCCAAGAGAACTCAGGAGAATGCTCAGAAGAATGGGAATACGTGTTGAGGAGTTCAATAACGTTAGGTCCGTCAGCATCGTACTTGATGATAAAGAGATAATTATAAGGCAGCCGCAGGTGTCAGTAATGACTGTTCAAGGACAGAAGATATACCAGATTGTAGGAGGTCAGGAAGAGAGTGTGGATCTGTCTGCTGAGTCAGGAATTGTTGAGGAAGTTACTTTTAGTGATGATGATATTAAGTTCGTAATGGAGCAGGCTGGCGTTGATAGAGAGCTAGCTGTGAGAGCGCTTAAGGAGGCAGGTGGCGACATAGCTAAGGCAATACTCTTGATCACTGAAGGTAAGCTAAAGAGCTGATGCCCTGACCCCCCTTAATGCCGAAACCAGTTCAGGTACATCCCCCTTGAGTGATAGAACCAGCGGTATGCCTTCCCTATCAGCCAGCCTGATAGCCATAGGATCGACTTTTTTAGGTCCGTGAAGTACCACCACTGCAGGTTTTACAGGTGCGACACGAACAGCTATCATGGGTGACCTCCCAGTTGTTACTTTAGTAAATATTAGTGCGCGGTTAGTGGTTAATCCCATTAACTGCCAGAACTGATCTCCACTTAATGACACTATGGCACCAATACTGTCTATGACGGTATAGCCGTAGAATTCCGTTCCTGAAATCCGGGAATTCACAATGATCCCTTCTACAGCTGTCACTAACTCGTCCAGAGTGAGGGGAGTGCTTAGATCCCTAGCATCTATTATAGCGCCCAAGTCTAAATTGAACATCTTAGCCAGTTGCCTAGACGTGATCCACCCTCTCTCTGAATCGATTTGGAATAGTGCGTCAACAAACCTTCTAAGGAACCTGACCCCAGGTAACCTCCTACTCTTTTCATAGTCAACTATCACACTCGGTGTAATACCCATGGCTTTAGCAACTTCTACCTGCGTAGCCTTGAATGTCTCTCTCCATCTCTTTAAAGCCGCACCGCAATTATCACTCACTACAATGTCACCAGCGATCCTACGTGCAATAACCTCCTTAACATAGTCGTTAACCATTTATACGACCAATTAATCATGTGTTAATTAAATAAAATAATTATATTGAAACTACCTGAATGTTTGGAAATACGTATTTTCGAAGTTACTTAGTTTTCATTTCTTCAAGAACCGTCAAGAACGTATTAGCTATTCAGATGACTACTCTAAATGCGGCAGAGTACTTAGGTATCGGGGAGATCGGTGCTATAATTCCCAGTAGTTTCGCGGACATAGTAATACTTAACGACTTCAAGGAATTCAAAGTAAGTGAAGTGATCATGGAAGGGCAACTACTCATCAAGAACGGAAAGTTCCCCCGCGGTCTTGGCCCGAGATTTAAATATCCTGACAAAGTATACAAAACAATAAATATGAGGAAGTTAGAGTCTCCATCAGACTTATTGATTAGGGTTGGTGTAGATGCTGGCGTAGCTGAGGTTATTGCTATAAGGGTGGTACCCGGCAAGACCGTAACTAGAAGAGACAGGGTGTTAGTGAAGGTGCGTAATAAATACTTGAGGGTTACGGAGAGTCAGGACATTTCTCATGTCTGTGTTATTGAGAGACATCATGCGACAGGGGGTACTGGTCGTAGATTCGTAACGGGGCTTAGTTTAAGGCGGGTGCAGTAGCTCGGAGCATAGCTCATGACACGCACAACATAGTGGTTGTGGGTAAGAATCCAGTGGACATGTATGTAGCAGTCAATGAACTATCTATGATGAGTGGGGGTATGGTGTGCGTAGTTAATGGTAGGGTCGTCAGCAGTTTCTGAGGTAAGGTTTTTTATAGGTCTGTGTTGGTCTTTAGTTAGGAAGTACCTCCTAGATGTGTCCCCTGTGCCGTTGGGGACGAAGGGTGCCCATGACCTCCACGTGAAGCGACTTGTAGCCACAATGAAGTGTGGAGTAGAGGCACAACCCGTCCTAGCAAGACCTACATAGACCTAGGACGGGAAACGGTTATCGGGAAAGTTACACTACCTACTGCTGGACTCATGTCAGATAAGAGATTTGAGGAGGTGGCTCAGGATATAGAGGATTTTGCTGGTGTAATGGGGACTGTGAACTTAAGTTATCATGCAGTCTTCATGAACATAGCACTGTTGACACCTCCTGTAATTCCTGAGATAAGAATAACTGACAGGGGTTTAGTCGATGCTGTTGAAGGCAGACTTATCGAGCCCGTGCTGAATTTCAAGGAGTCATAGAAGTTATTCAGCATTTCTGCAGAAATAATTGATGGTGACTATATACTGTACGACCTTAAATAAGTCCTTTAAAGAACTTCTTCATGAGGTGCGCGAGGGCTTTCCTAGAGGTGACTATGGCGTCGTAACGTACACTTAGGAGTGACCTCAGCTTAAGCGATAAGAATCTCCTGTCAGCTAGAACTATGAAGGCCCTATCACGTCCAGACCTAATGGCCCGGCCTACAGCTTGAAGAGACCTTATTGCAGCGGGAACAGCCGTGGTTAGGTCTGTAGCTAATTTGCTTCCCAGTTTCTCACTGAGGTTTCTTCGCAGGTCACTAAGGTAGTCATCAGGCTGGGGGTACGGAACACCCATTAAGGCAACTACCTTAATTAGTGACCTGCCCTCACCATCTAAAAGCTCTATTCCTTCAGTAAACTTACCGCTTGCTACCGCGTGAATTACTGCTTTGCTGCCGCCACTGATTATTGCGTCCAGAACTTCCGCGTAAGTTGTTCCTCTACCCTCAATTACCTGCTCCTTTACGTCAACTATGTTTATGGTTACTTCATCCATGAACTGATAGCTAGGGTACACTGCCAGTATCACGCCCTTGTCCAACGACTCATACATTGAAGTTAGTAAGTCAGCGTACTTTAAGTACATCTCCTTAGCTCTTAACCTATAACTTGATGAAACAAATGTAACAACGGCATAAAACGTATTTTCTCTGGGAAAGACATTCCCGAATTCTTCTTCAACATCAACGTACACGGTCACCTCACCGCATACAGAATCCATTACTTCCTTTGGAGGCATGGTCCCCGACATGAGGAGAACGCCCTTAGCCTCTGACAGCCTCTCAGTAATTATGTCGTAGTTCGTGGGTATGACCTTTAACTTCCTAATACCCTCAGCTCTATCTACGACACCGTATACTTGGAAATCATTTCTCCTCACGTAGTCCAGGAACTTAAGTACCTTATTAAGTGATGAACCAAGCCTGACGAAGTCTGCAGGCCGGACAACCAACTCTCTGAGTTGCTTGAGCTTGATCTCCATTAGGGTGTCCTCCAAGAGTTGCAGGATCCCTTCTCCAGGATGTATGAGGGCTTTCTCAATCCGCCTCAAAAGCCTAGACCTTACGTTCTTCAGAAGCTCTCTTAAGCTTACTAAGTACTTAAGGACTTCCTCACTAGGGCAGAAGTGCTTTACTTCTTTGATCGCATTATCTAGTGTTAACTCATCTAACTCACCCTCTATAATGGATTGCGGATTAAGGATTGTATGAGCTTCATCAACTATAACGTAGAAGTCACTCAAGCTTAAGTCAGTAAATGCAGTTCTGAATATTTCTTCTTGAAATAAGTACGGGTACGTAACCACTACTACCTTACTGTAGTATGCCTTACCCACGAGCGCGAAGAAGGGACATACCTTAAGCTGCGTAACTATAGAGTAAACAATTTGACGGGGGTCGCTTTCACCACCCTCAAGGATACGGGTAAGCTCGTCCTGATAGGGCACGCGGTCGAGGCTACTATAGAAGTCACATAATCCTCTAGACCTTAGGATCCTGCAGTTCACCCAGAAATCCTCAGGCCTCACCTCAGAACCCCTCAGGAGCGGGCACATTTTACGCCCGCTGTAAATGAAGCTGAAGTCATAGCCCAGTTTCCTTGCTTCACGAATTACTGGTACCATTTCATTTCTTGTTCTTACTGCGTAAAGCACTTTTTCGGCTTCTCTATGAGCGATTAAAGCAACTACGGTCTTTCCAAATCCTGTCGGTGCCTTAAGAACAATGACGCTGCCTAAGTTCTTCCTGAGAGCTGATATAGATTCCTTCTGTCCCTTCCTGAACTTCTTATAGGGAAATTCCTTCATTGCGGTAGCACCGACACTATGCAGTCGTTAATGATGTGTTCTCCAGTGTAATAAATAGTAGGAGTTACTACTAACTTTATTTTTACTTACTTAGTCGTTTATTGTGGTAGAGGTAGGAGGTATGGGGATTGGACTCTACACTGTGGAGAATGTATCTAAGTACTCACTCTACATAGTAAAAGTAAAGAACGTGATCTTAACTACGAAGACAAAATACCAGGAGGTTCAGATAATTGAGCTTGAAGAGTATGGGAGAGCATTAATTTTAGATGGGTATATTCAGTCTGCAGAGGCTGATGAATACATATACCACGAGACATTAGTTCACCCTGTAATGGTGACTCACCCAAACCCGAGGAGGGTACTAATCATAGGGGGCGGTGAGGGAGCTACCTTAAGGGAAGTTCTCAAGCATGGCTGTGTGGAGGAGGCCGTCATGGTTGATATTGATGGGGAGCTTGTTGAGCTGGCCAAGAAGTACTTAGACTTCATGCATCAGGGCGCGTTCTCTGACCCAAGAGCGAAGGTTATTATTAGCGATGGAATGAAGTACGTTAATGAGTGTGGTAGCTCAGTTTTTGATGTCGTCATCATAGACCTGACAGACCCTTACAGCTCGGAGATAGCTAAGTCACTGTATACTAAAGAATTCTACACCGATGTTAAGAATATACTGAAGGAGGATGGACTAATAGTTACTCAGGCTGGCAACTCGTTCTTCTATACGGACGTATACTTGTACGTACTGAATAACTTGAAAGCAGTATTTCCTATAATCAGAGAGTACTGGCAGTGGGTGCCGTCCTTCGGGTATGCGTGCAATTACATCATTGGTTCGCTAAAGTACGACCCGGCTGAGGTGGGTGAGGATAAGGTAGATGGGGTGCTCAGGGAGAGAGGTGTCAGAACAAAAATGTATTGTGGTGCCCACCACATAGCATTATTTAAGGAACCCATAGTTCATGGAAGGACTGTTGTTAGACAGCTGAAGTCGGACAGTTGATATGAGCAGGTAATTGGTTCATACTACCCTATTTGGGTCTCACATGCCCCCATTTTCTCAGTGCTTCAGACAGCTCCTTATGTGTCTTAGCGTACTCCTCAAGCGGTGTGTTACTTAGGTAAGCCTCAATAGCCTGTCTGACTGCCATGCCCCCAGCTCTTGTCCCCCATGGATGCCCGGTAACGCCTCCTCCCACCTGAATCAGTATGTCTACACCCATAAAGTCAAGTACTTGATGTAGGATTCCTGGGTGAAGCCCGCCTGAAGCTACGGGTAATACGGGCTTTAGTCCATACCATTTCTGCGTTTCTTTAATTGACTTAGCTTCTGGTTTGAATTCCTCTCTGGTCATAACATTCACGGTTTCCCGCAATTCTGCCATGTCGGCCTCCATCTTACCTACATTAGTGCCTACATGAATGTGGTCAACACCAGCTAATCTAGCTATCTTAGCTATTAAGTAAAACGAAACACCATGTTCCTTACTTCTAGTGAATGCTGCATGGAATGCTCTGTGAGCATGGATAGCTAGTTTTAAGTCTTCGGCCTCCTCTCTCACAGTCTGAAGTGCTGCCCAGCCAGCACATAAGATGTCGATCATGATGAAGTTATTGCCGTGATCAGCTACGGCCTTCATACGTCTAAGCATCTCACGTGTCTCAGCAGTTATGTTTACTAAGTAGCCTTTTCTCTCACCAGTTTCTTTTTCAGCTTTTTCTAGTGCCTTGACTACAGCGGCTAGTCTTTTCTCGAACTTATTGAAGCTTTGACTAGTCAGGTTTTCATCATCTTTAATTAGGTCTACCCCTCCAGTAGCTATTTCGTACGCTACTTGAGCGTATTCTTCTGTTGTGAGTCCTACTTTAGGCTTAGGGACGGTAGCTAGTATGGGTCTGCCATGTACCTTCAGAATATCCCTGACACCCTTCACACCGAACTGCGGCCCTAGGAAGGACTTGACGTACTTTTCAGGGAACTTGATGTCAATAACTCTCAGTGCTTTGATAGCTCTCATGCCGAAGATATTGCCTAGGAGTGAGCTGAATAGCTGGGGTATGGAACCAAGCTCAAAGAGGTCTAACGGGTAAGCTACCTTAATTAGCCCGTCCTCACTCATGTAGTATACCTTCGCCATTAAATTCTTTATGTGGTCTTTGAGAGTAGTTAGTGTTGTCCAGGTGCCTACACTGCTTTCTGAAGCAACCCTACCTGCAGCATCTGCTAAGCTGACACCTGGAGCTGGCCTTACCTTAAATACGGCGATTACATCGTGGGTTCCCGGAGTATATGATAAGTCGATGAAGTCTCTATACCATTCGAAATCTTGGTCTTCACTCAAGACCTAACCCATTTAGGTATTCTACACCACTGTATTTAACCCCTAATATTACACTTGTTCCGTAGTAGACTTGATCATCTCATGCACTCTCTTCGATATGTTAATGATTCTCTTACTAACTTCTGATTCAGGATATGCGAGTGTTATGGGGGTGCCGCTGTCGTTTGCTTCAGCTATGCGAGGGTCCAAGGGTATTTCCCCTAGGAACTCTATATTGTACTTTTCAGCTATTTCTTTTCCTGTTCCCTTCCCCAGCAACTTGTAGAGGGTCTTGCACTTAGGGCAGTAGAATCCTGACATGTTTTCTATTACACCAATGGGTCTGATACCAACCTGCTTAGCGAAAGCTATAGACCTGCCGACAACCTCTATGGATATTTCTGAAGGTATCGTTACAAAAAGGGCGCCATCAACTTTAGGTAAGTACTGAGCTACTGTTAATGCCTCATCACCCGTTCCGGGAGGCATGTCAATTACTAGGAAGTCGAGCTCACCCCAATTAACATCACTTACGAACTGCATGATGGCGGTAGTCTTAAGTGGTCCGCGCCAGACGACGGGTGTGTCGCTACTGGGTAGGAGGAAGTCTAACGACATAACCTTAACGCCGAGTGGACCTACAGCAGGCTCTATACCTTCAGTAGTTACTATAAGTTTTCTTCCCTTCAGTCCGAGCATCTTGGGTGCGGATGGGCCGTGGAAGTCAACATCCATCAGTCCAACCTTAAGGTTCAGTGAGGCTAGGGCTACAGCTAAGTTGGACGCGATAAAAGACTTCCCTACACCTCCTTTACCAGACATTATCACCAACCTGTGCTTCACTAACTTCATTTTCTCCTCAATAATCTTGAGCCTCTCACGTACTTGTGGCGGAATAAAACGTGGTTTGCTTTCACTGGACACGGTATTCACCAGAATTAAATGGGTGGTACGGTAATTTAAGTAATTGCGTGGGTACTTCAAATGCACTTGAGTATAGCTCTGTTGGTCTGTTAGCTCGTAGTGCATTACCTCTCTATGACATGTATGGATCTTAGTTCTATTGTTGTTACACTGCCATTTATGCTGAGGATGAGTTTTACGGGTAATTTAAATTTGTTTTCATACCATACTGTAGCAGTAATGCTATACGCAGTGGTGTTGCTTAACGGTAGCGAGTAGGTGTACCTAATCTTAATCGTGCTCGCATTTCCTAGTTTACCTAAGTCAAGTACCTCACTTCCCATGAGCTCTTTACTTAAGTTACCTCTCAAGGTTCGGTTAAGGACTTCATAATTTAAGAACATATTTGAGATATTGTCTGTGTAGCCGTATAGCGTGTTAACCCCTGTCAGCATCAGCAGGTCAATTAAGTATGGTGCTCTAAGGTATAGTATGTGGTAGCCGCTGATAGTCTTATTTTCTGTTGTCGTCTCATTACCGACCTTTGTTCCTGCAGGTATTGTTACTTCGTAGTAAAAGATCCTGACTTGAATAAAATCCTTAACACCCATGACATAGTTTCCGCAGGGCACGTCCCCCCTTACGTAGTACCATAAGTCAATACTAACATTGCTGTTATTCTGCACAACGACTTTCTCCAAACCTTCATATAGCCTACTGATGTCCTCCACAGCTTCTATGCCTTCCTGCTTCTGCATTGAAGCATAAACAAGATTATAGCCCACATAAGCAATCACAGCAATAATGACTATCACAGCTACTATGTCCCACCGCACACGCTTCAACCTGAGAGAAGGACCCTTCCTAACCTTCTTTTTCTTAATTATCTTACCTGTTTCCTTTTCCTTGCGTTTACCCACAACAAGCACCTCAACTACAGATTAAGTTAGCGTAAACCCTATTTAATATTTAAGAACCAGAAATAATAATCACAGAGAAAAATTTAACTACAGAGTAGATAAAGTAGTTAGTGCTGAAGGAAGCCGCCGTAGCTCAGCCGGTAGAGCGCCGGCCTCGTAAGCCGGTGGTCGCGGGTTCAAATCCCGCCGGCGGCTCCACTCACCCTAAGTTCTTCATGAAAACTTATATACCCCTCAGGCGGTTCCCGTTTCTTGGAGGTTCCGGGAACTCGTGTTCGAACTCGGTTCTGATGTTGAGTGGTATGAGAGGGTTAGGGTTGAAGCTTTAGGTGACGATGTTAGGCTTAGTATTTTAAGGGCTGTTAAGAATAAGCTTGGATTTAATGGGGCTTGTAGTGCTTTAGGTATTGCTAAGTCAAGCCTCCATAGGTATCTTTCAGGTAAGCGTAAGATACCTAGTGATGTTGTTAAGAAGGCGCTTAGACACCTTGAGAGGGAGGAGTTTGAATCCATTGTTAGTGAATGGGATAAACTCAGGGCTCTAGGTGTTATAAGCGATAAGGGAGTTGTAGATTATGGTCTTGCACTTAAGATACTGGGGCTAGCATCTAAAGACGAGTACTTAAAGAATGCTATCTTGAAATTTGTCGTCCAAGAATTTAGAGACGATCTTAGGAAAATGCTTGGAATAAGTTTTGTAGGAATTAAGCTGGAGTGGAGTGAGAATTTCGAATACTTCCTCATGGAGCGTAAGAAACGTAGGAAAGTAAAAGACCCAGAAACACTAAAATACTATAAAAGCCTATTCGAAAAGTACTTGCAGGGTAAGGAGCTTTCAGAGAAGCTAATAGACTATGTAGTTAACCATCCAAATAGGTGGCTTAGAAACGTGTTTAGACACTACATACAGTACCTATACTTTAAGAGGAAAATATCACCTGAAACATTTGGTTGGATTATGGAGGTTGTTCCTAGCAGGAGCTACAAGCTAGATGTGAGGCCATACCAGATATCTCTAGAAGACTTGAGGAAAACATTAGCATTCCTTAAAGAGAAACACCAGCTATACTACACGATCTACAAAGCCATGCTTGAGTCAGGTGCTAGGTTCGAACATGTACTTAGGATGTTTGAAAAATGGAATCCTAGCGAAGTAATTGAAATCCCAGGGTTAAACATTATTACCAAGAGGCTTGTATGTTTCGAGGATAGAGGTTTCTGCAGATACTACATGGGCTTAAGGGGTTCTGAGAAACCATGTGAGTGGGTGTACTTCAGCGCAGACACACTCAAACTACTACGGGAATTCGCTTCTAAACACGTCAACAGACACCAGGTCAGTAAGTACGCTAAGAGGCACAACCTGATACTGCCCAAATACATGAGGAAGGCTTCGTGGAGGCTTATGGTGAAGGCCGTGCCTAGGGAAGTAGCTAGGTTCATCCAGTCTAGGTTCGGGGAGCTTAGAGTTAGTGAGGCGAGGTACGAGGACTTACTTGGTGAGGCTGATGAGGAGTATCCCAAATATCTAGGGATGGTTAGGGAGTACCTGTAATTTAATTCACTAGGTACTCAAGACTTCAGGGGGACACAGGTCTATACGACCTAAGCATAACCGCACACTGCTCAACAACCAGCAAAGGTAGCTAACCTAGAGTTCTTTGCCGTAGTAACTTATTAGGTTCTGGCGGTAGCTTAGGTGGGTAGTAGATTTGCGTGCTAGGTGTTGTTAAGTTAGAGGAAGTCTACGTTAAAGCACCTACCGGTACGGAGGGGGCTGTGGGTGTGTACCTAGTTAAGTGCCTTAACTGCAGAGAGCTCTACATACTACCCACACGGATACACCCAATCCCTGCAGTACCCTAAACGGCGTAAGAACCTACCTCTAAGTGATGTACGTTGAGTAAGGATAGTTGACTATACATACCTATGTTTAATGATTATCCATTGATGACGCCTTCGCCGACTGACACCTCCCACGCTACGTAACCCAATTACATTATTAGGAGTAACTTTTTGTCTGAATGCAGCTATGTTATCTTGAGGTGTTAAGTGTGAGTGGACCTAAGCTTAGGGCCTTAGTTATAGGGTTAATAGCCTCACTCCTGCTATGCCTTAGTATGTTAGGTACTCCCATGTTAACAGCCGCTTCATCCTCTATAGAGACTAATAAGGATGTGTATAGGGTAGGGGACGTTATGACTATTACTGTTAGAGATCCTAATGCAAACGTTAATAGATTCTTTGCTGATACAATTGAGGTTATAGTTAAGTCAACAAGCGATCTCGGAGGGATTAAGGTAGTATTAACTGAGACTGGGGCCGATACTGGAGTGTTTAAAGGTAGTGTGCTCTTGTCGGGTGCATTAGCAGTAGGACTTAATACATTATACGTTAAGCCTGGGGATGAAATAACGATAGTTTATGGTGGCATCACACATAAGGTACGGGTAGCATCTCATGAGGCTGTGATTGTAACCACAACTGCGACTACAGCACCTACTAAAACTGCGCCTCCTAAGACTATAAGTAGAACCGAGGCTTTAGTGCCTAGCGAAATTACGAATGTTACTATCACCACCAACGTCACTATACCGGTAGCTCCACCGGTAAAAGTAGTTAACGAGTCCCTTGAAGAACTAATCTTAATGCTTAAGGAGCTTAAGGAGGATCTAAAGACCCTTAAAGATTCTAAGATGGCTCTAGTGAGGATTCAAGCAGTTGCTTCAATAATAGCTGAGAAGGCGTATGAGGAGGCTAAAGCCGGTAATTTAGAGGATGCTAAAGAACTAGCCTTAACTGCTCTAAACATGACACGTGGAGTTATAAAAGCTTATGATGAAAAAGCTGAGGTAGTTAAGAAGTATTCAGAATCATTTGAAAACATATGTGAAGCACTAGCAGAGCTCATTAGAGCATACACAGGGTCAAGCTAAGCATGGTTTAACGCCCATGTCATTGTAATGCCATAAACCCCAAACACTCTTTTTACCTTCATGGATTTCTACGCATAATGTGAGACTACCTACAATCCAATGTAATGTAGAACAGTAACTACCTCATAGAGTCTGGGGCGAGTTTATGAGTAACTCCTCATTGTGAGTTAGTATGTGAAATTTTATGTGAAAAGCCTTCATTCATGCTTTGCTAAAGCTTTAGCTTTCGGTGTGCTCGATTCCTGCTAGAAGATATATTAGAGCGTACCATCTGCCTACATTGTCGCTCCACAGCTTATCATCGCAGTAGTATGTTCTGTGGAATGGTGAGCCTCGAGGGCTGTCCTTAAATGTATTCATTACATGATCTTTTTCCATCAATAGGTACGTGTATATTCTCTCCATGCCACGGCACTTAAAACAGTACTTTATGAAACGTTCCGATAGTGGAGTCTGCATTAGAGCAAGAAATTCTAATCCTTCATTATCTATTGTTGTAAATGCCTTACCGCACTTAAGACATGAAACTTTAATGAGCCTATTCTTTGCCCATTCGATATGCTTCGAAGCTTCGGGCTTCACATCCGATACTAACTCCTCCCATTCCTCCTCTATCAGCCTCTTTATCTCGCCGCACCAATATAGCACGATCTGAGCGAGCTCCCCTAAGCTATCCCTTCTCTTGCTGTAGTCCTCAGCTACACCGTTTACGAGCTTTATAGCTAAACCTCTAGCTCTGCTAGGATTAAGCATTACCGAAGGTGAGTGAAGGAGGGTTGAGGCATAATCAAGTACATGATGTAGGAGAAAAGCTCCTACACACTGCTTCCTAAATTCCTCACAATAACCACCGCATACCTCGTTGTAATATCTACTTAGCTCCTCATGTAGGTAATAAAATACCCATGTCCCATCTATTATTACCCTACCGTAATCATGAAGCTCAGGATGCCCTATACTATCAATTTCCCTATTAATCTCATCAGCAATTCTGTCATCAATTCCTAGACGACGAGCCCACTTATTATGGATAGCCCAACTAGGCATAACCTTCACCTAGGATTGCAATTATTGGGGTTCAAGACATAAGTTTAAAATTAAAATTTAAAAATAATCAAAAACTGTCAATCTAGACAATAGGATGTATGGTCAAACATAGACCTATTTCAATACACTCACATTAATCATAAGGACAGGCAACTATACATTGTCACGTTTAAGGAGCCCATAGGCGAGGTGGTCAGGGAGAACAGGGGCAACCCCGAGAGAGCTAAGGAACTCAGTGAAGGAGCTAGAAGATCTTCTAGAAGCAGATCCACACCTATGAATCGGTGAAAAAAGTTTGAGGGTTTAGGATCAGGGTCTCCTAATGCTTACAGTCGCGGCAACGACCGTGGCTACTACCACAGCTCCGAGGATAGCTAACGCAGTAGCACCCCGAGCGCTCTCCCACTCCGGAGCCTCTAGCTCACCACCAACGATATAAGCGATAACCGTGGTGTTCACGTCATACGTTCCTAGGGCTTGACAGGATGGATCAGCATATAGATCGGTGCAGTTCTCTAAGGTTACCTCCCATGTGTAGGTACCTGCCTGTGTGGGTGTGTGGGCTGTGAAGGTTACGTCGGTATCAGCTGTCACCTGCTCAGGCGTTAGAGATACAGTGATATTAGGGCCCTGCATCTGAGCTGCGGCAATGACCCCGCAAGAATCACAGCAACTACAGCTATGGTAGCAGAGATGTAGAGCAACCTCAATACATTCATCACAGCAACAGAGAAACCCTAGAAAATAAATCTTTCGAGAAGTTTCTAGCTGTTCTCGAGGCTGAGGGCAGGATAGAGTGTGGATCCGTCGGCAAGGCCAAGCTCTGCAGGGCTAGGGAGAGGTGATGCCGTGGATCCCATGGACCTGCTCCTAACTACCCTAGCAGTAGTGATCCTCAACGCTACAGCAACAGCCTTTACGGGGCATGCGCTGAGGAAGCTCGAGAGGAGAACCCTTAGCAGCTAACCAAAGAACCTTACGGTCAGGGACATGCATGACGTCATGTCGCACATCTATTTAAGACGTATTTAAGACAGTTTTAAGAGGTATCTGCGGTAGCTTAAAGTACATTTAAGACAGAGTGAGACATTTGTCGCAAAACGTCTTACTTTGTCGTAAATACGCTTCTCAAGCTGGGGAGTTTGAGAACATGTATTATCAAATGTTACGAAATGTTTCGAAATGTTCGCAAAACTGCGGGGTTTAAGACAGTACATTAAACAATTAGTGGGAGGTAGCTTCATCATCGAGCAGTTCCTGCTCGATTATTTAAGACATGTTTTAAGTGTTCCCGGACTTAGCGTGGGTGGAGTTCTGGGTGTGGTATGTTTTGCTCTCATATTTACTCTACAAGAGTTTAACTCAATAATCGCTCCAATGCTAACTATACTTCTCAGAGTCAATATAGGGGTTAACGTGGGAGTCAATATCGCAAAAACACTTAATAGTTTTTATAATTCTTTTACAGCAGAGTTTATGGCGATTTCGTAGAGTCTTAATACTGAAACTGCGGTGCTTCTATGCAGTTAAGGCGGGAATGGGCTTAAAGAACGTGTAGAACTTTTCGAAAATGAACCACATTAGTGATTACCTAATAATAATTATACAATTAGCTTAGAGCTAATCCTAAATTAGGTTCTTTAATTAGATCCTTGTAGTCGAGGCTTAAGATGCCAGAAATAAATGAAGTAGAGTACGAAGGCCCACTAAGAAGTGAGGCTAAATAGTCTATACTCTAAAACGCTTATATCGATCTTGACAACCCTTAGAATGGGATGAGGAGTAGGTAGACCGTAGACATTTACCTGCTAATGGTCTTGTACGCATCTGTGCTAAGCAATGGCTTACCGCATATGTTGTTACGTGGAGTTGAAGCGAATTATCTTGAAGAATCAATTATTTGACTAAGGTCGAATAAGCTTTATAAGAACATACTATTTGTGAAACTTACGATATCCATTCTATAATCCGTTCTCCATTTCTTGTTTTTCTTACTTTACGTACTTGTACTAGGTATTCTATAACTCCCTTAATATCTTCCTCCCTATACTCTTCATCTCTAACTTCTTTTCCTAACTTCTTCACTTCCTCAATTAATTCTCTTTCACGTATTCTCTTTCTTTCGCGTATGGTTGTTTCAACATCGTCTAGAAGAGAGTTATATGATATTGATGGTATACCTAGTAGTAGAGCATATGTTCTAAGCTCTTTATCGTTTGTGAAGAGCACAGCATTCCTCCTTAAAGCTTCTAGAAGAACCGCGGTATCCACTAAGTCTCCACTTGCCATCTTTGCTATTTCAGAAGCCCCTCGGAGAGCCTGAGCTATAACCGCAGCTTGAGACACGGACTTAGAGGTTGGCTCCTCCAACACTTTTAATCTAATGTATCCTGCTCCGCTTATTTCATAAAGCCTAGTCAACGATCTTATTATGTTGTTCATTTCTTTTTTAATACTAAACTTTCTCTTCAATTCATAGATAACTGGAGTAGGGATAATAATTTCCCTACCTGACATGAAGGTTTTGAAGAATGAGCCTCGAGGATTATAGGGGTAAGTTAGTGTAGTGATTATATTTGTATCCATTACTATGGGCTTTTTCCTATCGAATAGGGGATTTGTGAAAAGCTCGATTTCCACTTCCGTACTAAGATCTATTTCCGGAAAAACTTCATAGCTAATTACCTGGCCATAAGGGGTGGGTTCAACGAAGGGCTTCACCATTTCATCATATACTTCAAATTCCTTTACTTTAGCAGGGGATGTAAAGGGTAGGAGAACATCACCATAAAGGTAGATGCTCTTGTATTCGAGCGTTTCATATACTTTCCTCCTAACCCAGTTTATTGTACCTTCCTCACCACCTTGAATTAATTGGCTAACTATTTTCGAAGGATTATATACCTTTAGCTTAACCTTTTTAGCCTTTTTAACCCAGTCATTATCAGCTCTCAACGGAACCATAGTTATTGGGAGAAGGCTGGGCTTAAGCTCTTTATTGCTAAGCTTGAAAATGCTAGAAATAACCCAGAACGCCATGAATGGGTTGGCTGTTAAAGCACGCAGAGGATTAGGGTGATAAGCGAAAGAGCCTACGTCTATGCCTGATATTAGGAAGGATTCTTCGATAGGAAAGTCTATGGATGAGAAGAAGGAACCTACACCAACCACTACATCAGCTTCCTTTAAAGCATGCTTAATCAGGTCTTTCACTTCGCTAGTAGCTCCATCCACAATCTTCATTAATTCTTCTTTAGCGCTCTTCATCTTGGGATCGGTCATGGCCAGTATGGTCGTAGGTTCTATGTTCTTCTCTGTTCTAAGGTACATAGTAAAGTCTATAAACTTCTCCTCAACTAATGAGTAGACTTTCTTAAACACTTTATATTCCTTAGAGTTCTCTCTTAGCTTATCGAAAGCTGGTATTTTTAAGATGTAATCGTATTGATGAGGTTTCCAACCTACTTTCTCAGTAAAACCAAATTCTGTTAGGAAATAGTAGTGCTGATTTGCAATATGGTCGAAAACACTTAGCAACATACGTGCCTCTTTATCAGGGTCTATTTCCTTAAATTCTCTAACTTTTTCAATAGTAGTACGGCTTCTAAAAGAAGGTCTATTAAGTTCAAAACCCACTTGATCACCAAACTCAACCTTCAATTCGTTCTTTACATTATCCTTGATGAAGATTCCATGTTCAAACCATAAGCTTACCCAAGCTCTATAAGACTTCATGTTTTTCATAAAAGGCGCCCTTCACGGACTTATCTCGATTTCATAATATATTTTTGTAAAAAGTTAAAATATCTAACCATAACCTTCTCCCTTAGCCTACAACCTTCTCAACCCCGTTAGGTATGACTAGACTTTAAATTATATGGTTAAATTTATGAGTTCTAATGTTTTAGAGTTAGTATTGGTGTTAACGTGGCTAGTAGTAAGGGGGAAACGTATCATCAGAGGTGGAGGCGTGAGCACCCTAGGCTTCAGATATATCTTTCTAAAGAAGAGTATGAGTGGCTTAGGAAGAGAGCTGATGCTAAAGGGGTATCGATGAAGGACATTGTTCTAGAGGCTATTAAGCGTGAAAGGGATGTGGAGCTTGAAAAGAATTTGGAGTTTCTTAGGGGGTTTTATAGAGCATTAGATCTGTTTATTGATGATCCATGGGAATTCTATGTGAGGGTTATTGATAGAGCTAGGAGTAGG
>JAGGUC010000147.1 GCA_021158735.1 Desulfurococcales archaeon
GAATTACTCAAGAAAGCAATGAAGTCCGGAGTACGGGTCAGGGCCCTACAAATCAAAGGAATAATTAAGAAAGACAAGAACACAATAATAACAGTGCTCCAAAACCCGGACCTACCAGTGGTAATTTAATAGAGAATGTTCTTTTGCGTCCTTGAATGAATATTCCTCAAGGGGAATTATAAGTAAATACACCCTGCATGACGGACCCCAAAGTAGTGCAGGCGTTCGTATGTAGTCCGCAAAGACCAGCAATTACTCCGACCACTATGATATAGGTATGAGAGTATAGAGAAACCCATGTTTTAACTATTTAGATGCACTTCTCATATTAAGGAAGTGAGGATTAATATTATACAGTACCAATTAGTACTTGGTGATTAGTAGGTGCCAATTAGAAGGAGAGTTCATGTAGGTCAAGTATATCTCGGCAGGGAGGTTTTAGGAGCGCTGGGTATTAGGGATGGTGATGAAGTAGAACTCGAGATTAGGGGTAGTGAGGCTGTAATAAGATCCGTAAAGGCGATCGACAAGGATACTTTGGATTTAATTAGATTACTGGGAGAGGTTAAGGCTAGCGGTGGACGTGAAGACTACTTTGAAGAATATGATTATGAAGATATAAGTGGTTAAGTACGATGGATGCTTACATTGACACGCAATTATGGATATATGCCTTTAAGAAGCGTTTCTCTCCTCACGGCACTTCTAGATAGTTTTCAATGCTTTTAATTCCGTTAGGGAAGTTAGCCCTTGGTGCAGGGTCATTAGCTTCACAGCATACCTCATAGCACTAGTCGGAGGACTGGTGTCCCGCTCCTTCTCGGTCGCGAAAGCAATGGAGTATACCGTGAAGGGATGTACTTAATGGTCTTCGCAAACGCGATCCTGCTGCTGGCATGGAGCATCAAGTCAGCAACAGACGCAGTAGGTACTGCGGACTTCGTAGTTTACGCTGCGACAGCAAGCGGTGTCCCAGCCCTAGTGGTTCCACTAGTGATCTTCCTGGTCTCCATGTTCATATCGTTCACTACAGGCACGAGCTGGGGCACATTCGGCGTCATGATGCCCATAGCTGTGCCAATGGCCTGGAGGCTGGCCCTAATTCAGTACCCGGGCAACCTAGACATCGCCTACACCGTGATGTTCGCATCAATAACATCAGTATTCGCTGGAGGGATCTTCGGCGACCACTGCTCACCGATCAGTGACACCACCATAATGTCTTCAATGTTCAGCGCCTCAGACCACATAGACCACGTAAACACTCAGATACCTTATGCAGTACTGGCTACCTCAGTAGGTATAGTGCTGCTGGTGCCCCTGCACTACGTCATAAGTAACTTATACGCCAAGAAGGTCGGGCTGCCGCCTAAGGTACCCAATTATATAGTTGGTGCTTCGGGCAAGGAAATAGAATAAAATACAATAACATAATTTTTATTCATTAATATCTAACACTAGCCGCTTTCCAGCATACTTCTTTAAGGAATTTACATGAGTAGTGTTGGAGGGCATGGGAGAATCAAGATCTACGTTAGGTTCCCGCAAAGGGCTGGCGACCTGGTTCCTGAAGGCAAGAAAGCAACCGTTGTTGAGCTACCTGAGAATTCAACTATTAAGGATCTCCTAGAGCACATCAGAGACTACATTAGCAGGAGGATTGGGGAGGGCCTGATAGAGAAGAGACTCATACTGACGGTACTAGTTAATGGTGAAGCCATCATAAACTTAGACCACGTACTCAAGGACGGTGACACAGTAACTTACATGTCCCCGGGAATGCCGGGAATGAGTGGGTGACGCACCCGAGGTTCAATCATCTAGCTCCTCGGTAAGTATGCAGTCTCCCAGTCCAGGTGCGTCGGCAGAGCGGCTCAGGCTGGGGCTACCCAAAATAATTACTGAGGCACTGCATGATTGCTTGCTTGCGACTAGCGTCCTTGAACCTAGGTCGCTACGGTGCTTTACGAATTTCTTCTGGGTGTCAGCCTACATGCATGGTCGTTTTAGTACCTCTGTCAGTTCACGAAAGGCTTTTTCTTTATAAAGAATTCTGCAGGTGCTATGCTTCCAGCTAAATTTTTAATTAATTGCGCTAAGGAGGTATTACTTATTACAACTGATTAGCAGGTAAAATTTTTGCATGCCTAATGTAAAACTTCAGTGAATTATTTAAAGCTGATTCTCGTAATTAATTATTGGCGTATGGTGGTTCTTAGTGGTTGAGAGGTACAGTCTAGGTAATGAAGAGCTTGATGAACTGGTCGGGGAACTAGAGCCTGGCACTATTCTCCTAATTGAGGGAGAGCCAGGAGCCGGGAAGACCACGCTCGCCCTAGGCATAGCTTACAGGAACGCTGCCGAGAGGAATGCTAAGGTACTATACATAGCGTTCGGCGAGATCCCTGAGAAGCTGGTTAAGTATGCGGGCTCGATAGGTCTAGGTATTGAGAAGCTGGTCAGTGAGGGCAGGTTAAGGATCGAGAGAGTACCTATGGTGAGTGATAAGGAGCTGATCGACATAGTTACTCAGTCGATTGCTGAGGGTATGGAGTCCTACGACATAGTTATAGTTGACAGCGTAAC
>JAGGUC010000045.1 GCA_021158735.1 Desulfurococcales archaeon
ATGAGCTAAGCTGGTTCTGACCTCCCACGCAAGCCACTGAGCTGATTGATTATAGTGAGAATTTTAAGTTCATCTCCCATTATTACTGTGGGTCTTAACTTGTGCGGTTCCGAAACACCTGAGGTAGACCTTGAGGAAGTATTAAAGTATGCTGAGGGTCTCGGTGCCCAGTACGTTGACCTCAGGTATAATGTTCAGCGTGTTGAGACCATAGTTTTTGAGAACGGTAACTTGAGGGAGTTCTCAAGTAGTGTGAGGAAGGGACTGGGTATTAGGGTTATTGTGGAGGGTTACCAGGGTTATTCATCGACGAGCAGGCTTAACATGGGTAGTGTTAAGGAGGCTGTCAATAAGGCTGTAGACCTAGCCAAAGCCCTTAAGGGGAAGGGTGAGGAGGTCGTTCTGAGTGATGTACCTACTATTAAGGACAGGGTGGTAGCACCGTATAAGGTGGATCCGCTATCCGTCGATCCTAAAGAAAAGCTTGAGTTACTCTCACACCTAAATAAGGTAGGTCTTGAAGCCAAGGACGTTAAGTCTTCCATGACTAGGATGGGTATTCAAAGTGATTATAGGGTGTTTGTGTCCAGCAGTGGTTCAAGGGTGGAGACACTGGTTAACTTAGTCGGCATGGGTCAGGTCTCAGTTGCTGGTGAGGCAGGTAGGTTAGAGAGGGTTGTTGATGGACGTAGTAGAGTAGCTGGCTACGAGTTCATTAAATCATATGACTGGGAGACCTTAGTCAGGGAGGTTTCCGGGCTGGCCAGTAAGGCGTTCAAGGCCGGGCTACCTCCAGCAGGAACGTATACAGCAGTCATAACCCCTGAGGTAGTGGGGCTACTTCTTCACGAAGCCTTCGGTCACGCCAGTGAAGGTGACTTAGTTGAAGCTGGCTCCAGCGTCCTGGCAGGGCGGGTGGGTGAGGTAGTCGCTAGTGAGTACGTGACAATAGTTGATGAGGGTGTTGTTGAGGGTGGGTACTTCACACCCTACGATGATGAGGGTGTTAGGAAGGGCAGGACAGTGGTTGTTGAGGAAGGAATTCTGAGGTCCTTCCTCACATCGAGACATGTAGCAGGTAAGTTAGGTATTGAGGCAACAGGTAATGGTAGGGTGCAGGACTACGCCTCAGTACCCATTGTCAGGCAGACCAACTACTACATGCTTCCCGGGGACTATAGCGTAGAGGAGCTAATCGGGGGTGTGGAGGAGGGTATTTACGTAACAGGTAAGGGGGTTATTGGTGGTGAAGTAGATCCTGGCGCGGGAACCTTTACGTTCAGCGTAGGTGTTTCATGGTTAATAAGGAATGGTGAGAAGAAGGAAATGGTTAGGGGAGTAACGCTGAGCGGGCTAATACTTGACGTACTTAAGAGTATTGATGCTGTCGGTAAGGAACTTGAGGTCAGGACAAGTGTTTTCGGCGGCTGCGGTAAGAACGGGCAGACCGTTAAGGTCGGGATGGGAGGTCCTCATGTCAGGGTTAGGAAGATAACTGTTGGTGGGAGGTGAGTGCCTTGGGCAGTATTAGGGAGCTGATTAATTTGGATAAGGTGGTGAGGAAGGCTGAGGAGTTAGGTGCTAGTGAGGTCGAGGTCATCTTAATTGATGTTAAGTCGACGGAGGTCGTGGGGGTTAAGAATAGGGTTGATAGGGTAATGCACAGCATGGTTGCTAGGGTAGGCTTCAGGGTTGCTGTTGGTAAGAGAGTGGCGTGCTACGGGTCTGAGGTTTCTGATGCTAATGACGTTCTCAAATCTCTTGAGTCGGCTGTCAAGATAGCTAAGGTAATGGGTGAGGACAGGGACTGGAGTGGCCTGCCACCTAAGCTAGGGTCGGGTGGTGAGGCACTAATTTACGATGACGCACTGGTCAAGATAGGTGTTAGCGACCTAGTGGACATGGTCTACGATGGACTGAAGGTACTTAAGTGCGAGAAGCCAGCTGTCGAACCTGCTATACTGGAGATCATGACACGTAACGCAAGGTACTTAATTGCTAACAGTTATGGCGGAATCGTCGAGTCCTCAGGCACACTCGCAGAATTATTTGTTGAGGCAAAGTCCAGGGATTCAGGAAGGGAGGCTACTTACTCAGAGTTCACCACGTCACGGAGCTTGTCAGGACTCAGATTCGATGATGTAGTAAGGAGGGTTAGGGAGAGGGTTATAGATGCTTTACGCGCCGAGCCCATAGAGACTAGGAAGATCGACGTCGTATTTGAGCCCAAGGTAATTGCAGCCATATTGATGTCCGCACTCTTGCCGGCCATAGCAGCAGACAACGTTCAGGAGGGAAGGTCTCCTCTGAAGGGTAGGGTTGGGCAACAGGTGTTCAGTGAGGACGTGAGGCTTACTGATGACCCGTTTATGCCTTGGCGTATTGGGTCTAAGCCATTTGATGATGAAGGTGTGGCGACCAGAGTCAAGGATGTTGTCGATAAGGGAGTCCTCAAGACGTTCCTATACGATCACTACACAGCGAGAAAAGAGGGCAGGGAATCAACAGGTAATGCTTCGAGGTCATCACCAGCCTCAAGGCCCAGGCCTTGGGCAACTAACTTAGTACTAGCTGAGGGGAGTGAAGGTCTTGACGAGATCTTAAGTGACTGCAGAGAGTGCCTAGTCATCTCCTCAACAATAGGTCAGTGGCTCTCAAACCCCGTCAGTGGGCAGGTAAACGCAACAGTTACTCACGGCTACTTGGTGAGGAGTGGGGAGGTAGTGGGTGTCGTGAAAGGTGTGGGCATAACAGGAAACATATACGATATGTTAGGCAAGAACTTAGAAGTCATTGGAAAAGGAATTGACTGCTACATAAACGCCTGCTGCCCACCGGTAAAGGTGAGGGAAGTTACGGTAGCAGGTAAGTAATGCAAGCATAGAACCTCTTTTTAACTAAAGCACTTCCTCACTAATATTTAGGTTAGCTGCACTACAACCTAATAATTGCACAGCTTAATCAATGATTCAATATATAGTGTATTAATTAAAGCTGGAAAATGGGGTAGTAAAGGATATTGAAGCAAAGAGTCCTACTAGGTAAAGTCTAGATAAATATATGCTCCCCTAATAACAAATGCGTTTTTAGGAACACTTAATTCTCTAGCTATGGGTCCGCACTTAGCTCTAAGCATGTACAGTATCTGTTTGCCTGTCTTGTCTTCATAGTTACTTAAGTACTCGTAGTGTGCCAT
>JAGGUC010000017.1 GCA_021158735.1 Desulfurococcales archaeon
AAGCTATACAGAAAGGCTGGGGGATAGGGTCAGGTGTTAGCTTATTCATACTTGCAGGTGTTGCCCGAACAATAGTATGGGACCTATTCGCACCTGTTAAGACATCCAATATTGATCAGTACTATGGGTTCATACCATATTTAATTCAAGCATTTACTCAAGGCCAGGTTGACATGAGCAGGTTATTTTTTGGCGTCGTCAGTGGCATTAATAGGGTACTGCCATCGTTAACAGGCTTAATTACAGTTATTGTGCTAGTGACTGTGCTAGTATACCTGCAGCAGATGAAAGTGAACATACCTGTTACGATGCAGAGGCTTCCGGGCATTAAGAGTAAAGTACCGCTTCAGTTCATCTACGTTACTAACATACCTATACTGCTGGTCGGTATCGTTTTTTCAGACCTCATGCTCTTAAACAATCTTTCCGCAGCATACTTAACAGAGAGGGCGCCCTGGCTTGCAGGTGCACTGAGGACAGCCATATACTACCTGACACCTCCGAGGACAGTACTTGAATTAGTGTACAGCCCTGTCAGAGTAGCTGTTTACTCAGTTCTGCTGGTAGGTCTAGCTATAGTATTCGGGTTTATGTGGGTTGAGATAGCTGGACTCGGTCCTTCAGCACAGGCCGAGAACCTGATTAAGTCAGGGCTTCAAATGCCCGGAATTAGGAGGAATCCGAAGCTTCTTGAAAAAGTTCTTTCCAGATATATTTATCCACTAACAGTACTAAGTTCGCTGATCGTTGCTTTAATTGCTCTGACAGCAGACATCTTCAGTGCCTACGGCACGGGCACGGGCATATTGCTTGCTGTAGGTATAGTTCAGCAGTTCTATACCCAAATAGCCTATGAAAGAGCGCTTGAAGCTTATCCTCTACTCAAGAGGTTAATTGGTGAGTAGGTATGAGTATTGTTAAATTAGCTGTAATTGTGGGTTTACCTGGTGTAGGTAAGTCAACAGTTCTGAATTTAACTAGAGGGATCTTAACCGGTAAAGGCTACCATATTGAAATAGTGAACTTCGGGGACTAC
The DNA here is from genome assembly GCA_021158735.1 of Desulfurococcales archaeon. Lineage (GTDB taxonomy): Archaea > Thermoproteota > Thermoprotei_A > Sulfolobales > NBVN01 > B83-G16. The sequence continues at coordinate 1,037 of JAGGUC010000017.1, forward strand.
ATGCTTAGTTACGTAGCTTCCCAGGGACTCGCTAAAAACAGGGATGAAATCAGGAGGCTTCCCCTACACGTTCAGAGAAGGGCTCAGGAAGAGGCAGCTAAAAACATTAGGAGGGACTTGGAAGCTAAAGCAAGCAGTGAAGGTAAGGTCGTCGGATTCGTTGATACTCATGCTGTCATAAAGACTATGACAGGATACTGGCCAGGTCTTCCACTACATGTAATTAAGAACTTAATGCCTAACACGATAGTAGTCGTTGAGGCAGAACCTGAGGAGATAGTTGCTAGGCAACTAAGGGATAAGACCAGGTACAGGAGTGATTATGCAGATGTTGGGCTGGTGAAGGAGTTATTAAGTATGAATAGAATGTACGCCATAGCCAGTGCTGTACTCGTCGGTGCATCAGTTAATTTTATTATGAACAGGGAGGGTAAGGCTGATGAAGCTGCCAGAAGGCTGGCTGAGGTAATAGAGGGGCTGTAGCAAATGATAATAACATTAACATATGCGTTGCTAATACTGCTATCGTTCATGCCATTTACACTATTAGTAAGGTCTTATTCTAGGAAAATAAACATAGATAGCTTAATTGTAGAGCTTAAGGAAGTTAGTGAGAGACTTGAAAACATATCACCTGAAAAAGAAAAGAAGCTAAGAATCCTTAAGAGCAGGTATAAAAAATTAAAGCGAGCGATCGATAAGTTATTCTTTCTCAATCTTGCTGTTATATGGTTAGGAATAACTATAGCTCTGATCTTTAGTAGGGCAGCCATTTCCATTATAACGACAGTGTTAGGGCTACCTCCTAGACCCCCATCACCACTGGCTCTGCCCGGCATATCGTATGATGGGTACTTAAATGACTTCACAATATTCATAGCTGTTATACTAGGCTATCAGGCATTCCATAACAAGATAGTGGGATTCAGTAAACTCGCTGAGTTACGCAGGTAGTGACATCAACGATGCGTACTAAAGCTTTTTATATTATTAACATTATGATTGGAGGCAGTGAGGAGCCATGGTGAGGCCTAGCCTAAGATCTAGATCCAAGAGAAGAATTAGGAAAAGAGTTCCGGGTGGGGCTTCACGGATACACTACGTTATGAGGAGGAGATACAGAGCTACCTGCCCTATTTGCGGAAGGAGCATTGGTGGAGTGCCCAGAGACTACAATATAATTAGGTGGGGACCGAAGACAGCTAAGAGGCCTGAGAGATATTTCGGAGGTGTGGTCTGCTCTAATTGCTTAGCGACCGTATTAAAACTTAGTGTCAGAGGTGCAATCACCAACTTGAGGGTTTAATCTTGGAGAACATTAGTGAAGCCTGTGAAGCAGGCTTAGTTATTGCAGTTAGTGGCCCCCCAGGCAGCGGTAAAACTTCATTAGCAAAAAGACTTGCAAGAAAGTTAGGGCTTAAGTACTTATCTCTAGGTGGAATATTCAGGGAGTTGGCTCAGGAAAGGAAAATTACGCTTGAGGAACTTTCTCGCATAGCTGAGGAGGATGCAAGCATAGATAAGGCAATAGATGATAAGGCAATTGAAGAAGCATCAAAAGGGTGTATAGTCGTTGATGGACACATATCGGCATGGACTCTTGAAAACACAGCTCACCTAAAGGTACTTGTGATGGCCCCCATCAAAGTTAGAGCTGAGAGAATAGCGAGAAGGGACGGGAAGAGCTTTGAGGACGCACTAGCGGAAATAAGAGTAAGGGAGGAGTCAGAGGGCAGGAGGTTCATGAAGTTTTATGGAATTAATATTTCTGACGTAAGTGTATTTGATTTAGTTGTTAATTCTGGAAAGTTCAATGAAGAAGAAGTACTAAAGATTGTAATGTCAGCAGTAAGTATCTTACTCAGGAAGATCAGGAGGTGTCGAAAAACTTAAAGAGAAGACTTTACCATGGTTAGTGGGGTGATGTGAATGCCAGCTATTGAGGTAGGTAGAATATGCGTTAAATTAAGAGGGAGAGAAGCGGGTAGGAAGTGTGTAGTAGTCGATATCATCGATGATAAATTCGTGCTAATCACAGGGCCTAGGCAACTTACAGGTGTGAAGAGAAGGAGAGTAAACATAAACCACATTGAACCTACGGATATGAAGGTGGATATAGAGAAGGGCGCAGGAGACGATGATGTACTCAAGGCTATTGAGAATGCTGAACTAACGGAGTTCATGAAAGAAAAAGTGAGAATTTCAAGAAAAGAATTCTTAGAAGCGAGGGCACTGATGTAATCAGTGAGACTATTTGCACTGTATACTTACGGAATATTTAATATAGAACTACTTAGCCTCATAATTTCTTCTTATCACCAACTTTAACATACTTAAAAAGTTACGAAAAATAAGAAGACGGTGATTTGACTTGGGGATTGCTGATAAGGGTATTGAGTTTTTACGGAAGCTGGATACCTTTGGGGATGTGAAGAGGAGGTGGATAATCAAGGTAGAGTCCGAGACAGACTTTAATTACGGTAAGTTACCTTATGAGAGAAATGTTGATGAACTTCTTAACTACGGCATTATCAACTTGGACAAACCACCTGGTCCTACAAGCCATGAAGTAGTTGCATGGGTTAAGAAGCTCCTTAATATAGAGAAGGCGGGTCATGGCGGGACCCTAGTGCCCGTTCACTTCTAAGGTGACGGGCGGGGAAACCCCAGGGTCTCTGGAGTACTGCCCATAGCTTTAGGCAGCTCAACTAAGGTCATAGGAGTTCTCATGCTATCTAATAAGGAGTATGTTGCTGTCATGCAGATACATAAGCCGGTTGATGAAGGAAAATTAAGGGAAGTTATAAACGAGTTTGTTGGGGGAATATACCAAAAACCACCTGTCAGGTCATCAGTGAAGCGCGCTCTCAGAATTAAGGAAGTATATAGTATTGAAATACTCGAGGTCGAATATCCGTACGTTCTCATGAGGATCTCATGTCAGCACGGAACATATGTCAGGAAGCTGATTCATGACATAGGTGAGGTGCTGGGTGTAGGAGCCCACATGAGGGAGTTAAGGAGGGTTAAAAC
>JAGGUC010000064.1 GCA_021158735.1 Desulfurococcales archaeon
ACCGTAGGTTATTACTTCAATTCCCTTACTGCTGTAGTAGTGGGAGTCTAGTCCACCAACACATACGGTCTTCTTCAGCTCCCTACCTAGGACCTCCCGGGCCGCAGAGGTAGCTACACTAACTAACCTGCTGTCCGGGCTCGTTATAGAGGGCATTAACTTACTAATTAACTTGAGGCTCAGTTTTACGTCAGGAAACTCCTTCTGCAGTTCATTCACGAACTCCCTGAGTTCTTCTTCCACACGTTCAGGGTTCTCCTCAACGATCAATCTTCGATCTATTGAGAACGCGTAGTATCCCGGAACTATGTTGACTTTAGTACTGCCCCTGACCTCACCCCCTAAGGTCACGGTGGGTTTAGCACCTCTCGGGTCGTCATAGTCGTACTTGCTTACCCTATCTTCCAGCGACTTTATGTACTTACTCATGAATTCCTGAGCAACCCTCACCATGTACTCGAACGCGTTAGTACCTAACCAGGGTGATGAGCCATGGGCCTGCTTACCACGTACCTCTACTAAAGCCCACACAGCACCCTTATGACCTATCCAGACCTTGTCAACGCCGCTGGGCTCACCTATTATTACGTAGTTTGGCTTCGAAAGCTCCTTCTCTACGAGGTACCCAGTCCCTGTATGCCCACCTATCTCCTCATCAGGTACTAGAGCGATCTCAATGCTCCCGCTGAAGTTCTTAAATACTTCTGTGAAGGCCTTCACAGCCAGTATTGCAGCAGCAATACCTCCCTTCATGTCGACTGACCCGCGACCGTAGAGCCTGTCGCCTTCAACTACGGGTTTGAAGGGGTCTCTATCCCACCCTGACCCAGGGGGCACAACGTCGTAGTGCCCGTTAAAGTGCACTACAGGCTCACCGTTGCCCACCCTGCCAATGAGTATGTACCTGGGGTAGTCAGCGTAGTCAGGGAAGTACTTAGCTACTTCATTTTTCGGAACTTCATAAACCTTAGTATCCATGCCGATCTCCTTAAGTATTGATTCAGCAGATTCAACGAACTCCCTGAAGTTTTCTCCGGGCGGGTTAACCGTGGGTACCGACACAAGCTTTGAGAGAACCTCCAGACCCCACTCAGAGTGCTTGTCAATTAAGTTAAGTAAATTACTCAAGGACATTTCAGGCGCCTCATACACTATATTCACCTAAGGAAAATCAACTTTATGGCTACTCCACGATTTGCTAGCTGAATAAGGTCGCCACACCCTTATTCAGCTATAGGTCTTATATCAACACCTAATGCCTTAGCTGCCTCACGCGCACCACGGTCTATGAAGCCTCCAATGATTACGAGTTTGGGGGTGACGCCTTCAATACGCTCATACAGCTTTCCTATTCTGAAGAGCTCGGCTACATCACTCTTGGATACCCTAGACTTGACCTCAATTAAGATGTGCTCCCTATCCTTAATAATGACATCAACCTCTACGATCGATGGGTAGCCATACACGTAACCTTCATTATCCTTGTGGACCCACCTCTCAACCCTAGCTACACCGAAGACCTCCTCAACAACGTACTTCATACCTTCACGGAAGGCTTCCTCACTCAAAATTCCGAACCTGTGGCTCACAGCCATAACAATCCTTCTTAAATCCCTTAACTCCTCCTCCACCCTAATAAACCGCTCCTCAAGCTTACTAACCCTCTCCTCTAGTTTAGCGAACCTCTCTTCTAATTGAGCAAACCTTTCTTCTAACTTGGCGAATCTTTCTTCTAGCTGGGCAAACCTCTCCTCAAGAGCCTGCTGACGTTCCTCAAGCTTCTGTTGTCTTTCTTCAAGCCTCACCTGCCTTTCTTCTAATTTAGCGAATCTTTCAAGTAACTCCTTAAAACCTAGTAAGCCCATCATGGCGTATCTGAACACACGATCCTCCTCAAGAGCTCTCAACAACTTCTCTTTTTCAGTGCTGGTAAGTCCCAGTACTCACCACCAAGTACACGATTATGTAACATAGTTAATATAACTAATTTCGGAGTTACCTCAAGACTGCCTAGGAGCTGGGAGCACTGTCTTGAGGTACTCGTAAGCACCCAGCCACTCATACCCTCTCTCCGTAATTCTGTAGAAGGTTCTTTCATCGATTCTATACTCGATTACCAACCCATGCTTTACTAGGTAACTAATGACGGTCTTACCCCTATCAACCGGTAGCTTAGCTTGAAGACTTAACTCAGTGATTCCCAGGTCTCTCTTAGCCAGTGACTTAAGTATGGACTCTACTATGTCGTGCCAGCACCTGTACCTTCTCATCTAACTCACAAATTGTGAGTTTTACTTATAACTTATGAAGTTGATGCTTGTATGGGGCTGATACTATGCAGGAGATTGAGGAGCTGTCAGCTGGGGGGTCTGTAAGGATGAGGGGTCCGCTAAAGTTCGGGAGACTGAGTATTAGTGGGTCGCTGAAAATTGATGGTAGTGCTGAAGGTGAGGAACTGCACGTCAGCGGGTCTGGAAGCATTAGCGGTGACTTGAGGGTTAGGGAGCTTAAGGTTTCAGGGAGCATGAGCATAAAGGGGAGCTTAGAAGGTGATGAAGTGAGTATTTCAGGAAGTACTTCGGTTGATGAAGAATTAAAGTGCAGTGAACTGGAGGTCTCAGGTAGCTTGAAGGCGCGTAAGGTAGTAGCTACTGAGGTAACCATTAACGGGTCTCTCAGAGCGAGTGAGGTACTTGCTAAGGAGGTAGTCATAGGGAGGAAGTCTAAGGTGTTCGCTAAGGTAATAGCACGTGAGGTCAGGGTAGGGAAAGAAGCTGAAGTAAGTGAGGTAATTGGTGGAGAGGTCGGGGTCGGGAAAAATGCTGAAGTAGACTTGATTGAGGGGGAATACGTTAGTGTGGCGAAGAATGCTGAAGTAGGTGTGTTAAGGTATGTTAATAGAGCAGACATAGATGAGAGAGCTGAGGTTGATAAGTTAGTTAAGATTGAGAAATTATCAAGAGAGATACCGAGTCAGTAAAGGAGGTGCATGAACCAGTAAACTAATTAATAAAAATCCATTGCTTTCTAGAAATCTCTTTATAACCTAACGCCTCATAAACCTTTATAGCTGGCTTATTGTCTTCTCGGACATGAAGTAGCGCTTTCGCACCTGATGCAACAGCGGCCTTAGTTATAGCTGATGTCACGGCCTTAGCGTACCCTCTCCCTCCATGGTTAGGATGCGTAAATACATCTCCAATAAGCCATACCTCCGGCATTTTGAGGTATGCACAGGCAATTGATACAAGCACATTACCTGCTTAGGAGTTCTACAGCCCTAGCACTGCTTATGGATCTTTCCTGAACGTTCTTGAGCCTCATGAACTGCTGTACGAGATTTCTGCAATTACTATGTAACTTGGTAACTCCTTCATGCGGGTATTCCTTAAAATCACTGGCAGTTGCTGCCATGTCGATATAGTTTGTAGTGTACATGTTCTTCACCTCCTTACTTCTTAGGTAGTTAATAACGTCGCTAAGGCAGGCACCACCATAAACTTCGATTACAGCAGCTTCACTGACAGGCACGTGCACTAAGAGAGGGTTGAAGTCACTCCATAAGTGTACGCCGTACCTGTGAGGTCCTCTCCATACGAGAACATACCCTTTAATTAAGTCATCGTCAACTACGAAGTACGCGTTAGTATTCTCGAGTTCATATATTAGGTCGTACATTATGTAGATATGCTGATGGAGTCCCTCATGTAGAGGTTCTTCACAGCACGCCATAAGTTAAGGCTTGCTACCCGCCTCAATGAGTGCCTCCTATTTACATAAAAATTAATTACTATAATTAACTACTCACTTGCTTTCTCCTTGAGGTAAAGGTTGCTAACTATAAGTTAATCCTCCCTTTAAGGTAAGGATAATACTTTAAAGCACCCTGCAGACCATAGTAATGTAACTTCATGAGGTTTAGAATAATGTGTGCTGCACCATGTATTAGGAGGTGATCTAAAACGAAGATCATTGTTTTAATGAAGCCAGCACCAGATGTTGAAAAGGTAAGATTTGATGTTAGGAGGGGGGTCGTTGATAGGTCGTCAGCTGAGCTTGAAATAAATCCATTTGACTTACACGCCTTAGAAGCTGCTGTTAGAATTAAGGAGTCCGTAGGTGGTATAGTTACGGTTATTTCGATGGCTCCCTCACATGCTGAACCTGCCTTAAGGGATGCACTAGCTAGAGGTGCTGACAGAGCCATACTGCTTAGTGATAGGAGGTTTGCTGGCTCGGACACTCTAGCAACTTCCTACACGCTCGCGTCAGCCATCAAGAAGTTAGGTGAGTTCGACCTGATTATCTGTGGTGAGAAGTCCGTTGACGGTGATACAGGGCAGGTGGGTCCTGAGGTTGCTGAGTTCTTGGGTATCCCTCACGTATCTTATGTAACCGAAATTAAGGAAGTGAGTAACGGGTTCGTAACTGTTGCTTCTGACTTTGGTGTAGCTTACTACTTGGTGAGGGCTGAGCTACCTGCACTACTCTCGGTTACTAAGGAGGTCAACGTGCCTAGGAAGCCGAAATTTAAGGACTTGATGAAGGCTAGGAAGGCTGAGATTGAGGTGTGGAGTGCTGATGACTTAAAGGATGTACTCGACCTTAATAGGTTAGGTCTTGAGGGCTCGGCAACTAGGGTCGTTAAGGCGTACTACGCTTTAGAGAAAGGTAGGGAGGGCATCAAGGTTAAGGGTGATGAGGGCATTCGCAAGATAATCGATTTACTCTCTTCATCAGGGGTGATCTGAGTGAGTGGTGAGGGAGTACTCGTTTACGCTGAGTATATTGAGGGGATGCTGCATCCAGTAACCTACGAGTTGATAGGTAAGGGCAGGGAATTAATAAGTAAACTAGGTGGCTCAGTTAAGGCAGTCATCATAGGTTCTGGAGCGAGTGGCCGCGCTGAAGAACTCATTCACTACGGTGCCGATGAAGTTTACGTCTATGAGTGCAGTGAGGGAGTAGCGCTCAACACACTCCTGCATAAAGAGTTGTTAGTGAGTTTAATCCATGAAATTAAACCTAAGTTAGTGCTTTACGGTGCTACACCCTGGGGGAGGTCCCTAGCACCTAGGGTAGCTGCGGCTCTGAGAACGGGGCTCACAGCTGACTGCTTAGATGTCTACGTTACTGATGACGGCAGCATAGTCCAGGTCAGGCCAGCCTTCACAGGCAATATAATAGCTCACATAAAAACCGTAACTACTCCTGTAATGACTACTGTTAGGTACAAGGTATTCAAGCCACCTAAGAAGGCCCCCTCAAGAAATGGAAAAGTAATTATTAGGGAAGTTCCTGCTGATGGCGATATCCATCATAAGGAAATTGAAGTATTGGGTAAGGTCAGAGAGAAGGAAGTCAACATAGCTGATGCCGATGTAATCGTAGCTGGGGGTAAGGGCCTTAAGAGGAGAGAGGACCTTAAGTTACTTGAGGAACTAGCTGAGCTCTTGGGTGGTGTACTGGCTGTTAGCAGGCCCTTAGTTGATGCTGGATGGGCATCTAAGGACAGGCAGGTCGGGTTCAGCGGTAACGTAGTTAAGCCTAGGGTCTACATAGCCTGCGGCATATCAGGGTCTCCACAGCATCTTGCTGGTATGAAGGACTCTAAGGTGATTATAGCAGTGAACATAGATCCTTCAGCATCCATAGCTAAGTACAGCGACCTCTTCGTCGTAGGTGACTTATATGAGGTCGTGCCTAAGCTTATAGAGGAGATAAAACGTGTTAGGGGGAAGCCATGACACTTAAGCCCGAACTAATTAATGAGTTAAAGAAGATAGTTGGTAGTGATTGGGTAGTAACTAATAGGGAGTTGATCGAGAGATACCTCTACGATGAGACATCTGAGGAAGTAAGGCCTAAGGCAGCCGAGGAAGTAGTCGTTGTTAAGCCGAAAACTGCTGAGGAGGTATCGGAGGTACTCAAGCTAGCTAATAGGGAAGGTGTTCCAGTTTACCCGAGGGGTGGGGGCACAGGGTTAGTTGGTGGTGCAGTTCCTACTAAACCAGGCATCGTGCTGTCCCTAGAGAGAATGGATGATGTGGTAATAGATACTGAGAACCTAGTGGCTGAGGTGGGTGCTGGTGTAACGCTCTCAAAACTTATTGAGGAGGCTGAAGGGGCAGGTCTTTTCTTCCCACCCCACCCAGGTGATGAGGGTGCCTTCATTGGGGGTATGATAGCTACGAATGCTGGTGGTGCCAGAGCTGTCAGGACTGGTGTTATGAGGAACTACGTTCTCGGGATTGAGGTAGTCCTACCTACTGGCCAGATCCTTAGGCTGGGTGGTAATGTAATTAAAAACAACATGGGCTACAACCTAATACACTTAATAATAGGTAGTGAAGGCACTCTCGGAGTTATTACCAAGGCCTATATAAGGCTCTACCCCAAGTACGGTGCTAGCGCCACAATGGTTATTCCCTTCAATAGCAGGTTAGATGCCATTAATACGTCTTATGAAATAATGAGGAGTGGTGTAACACCACTCCTCTTAGAGTACGCTGAGAAGGGGATTCTTGAGAAGTCAGCTAACTACTTAGGTCTTAAGTGGCCTGCTGAGGAGGGTACAGCACACTTAATTGTGACTGTGAGTGAGGCCTTGGAAGACTCGGTATATGGTGAGTTAGAGGTGATTAATTCAATAGCTGAGAAACGCGGTGCTCTGGAGCCTATAGTAGCTACTAGGGACGATGAGCAGGCAGAAATACTTAAGATTAGGAGTGAGATCTACAGTGCATTAAAGAAGGACATGGTTGATGCCTTAGACGTCTCTCTACCCTTAGGGAAGGTTTATGAGTTCATGGAAGGTATTGATGAACTTGAGGGGAGGTACGGCACATGGATACCTATTTGTGGTCATGTAGGTGACGGAAACCTTCACCCACACATTCTGAGGAAGGAGGGCTGGGGAGCGGAGATGTACGAGAAGCTTAAGGACGACATATACGACCTCACTATGAGATTAGGAGGCTCAATAACAGGTGAGCACGGTGTAGGAGCTACTAGAA
>JAGGUC010000169.1 GCA_021158735.1 Desulfurococcales archaeon
CCCTTATGCTGTAGAGGAGCTCACTGTACACCTCCCTCTTCAGCACTAGTTCGGGGAAACCTCCCTCCGAGACGTACTTGCTCAAGTAATGCAGAACCTCACCCCTGACCCTGTCGCTGTAGTCTATCAGCCTTAGATCCACCCTAACGTTAAGGGCTCTAAGGTACTCGCGGAATGAGAACGGTAGTAGGAGGTAGGTTATGGCCCTGCCCCTCAGCTGAGTCGCTATCTCCCTAGCTAGGAGCTTTGAGGATGAGCCCGTTACGTAGACCCTGTACTGTCCTGAGTCCCTCAACCTGCGGACAAACCGCTCCCACCCCTCAACAACCTGAACCTCATCTAAGAACACGTACTCTGGTTCACAACCGTAGAGCTCTCTGAATGCAACAAGCAACTCCCTCAACTCAGAGCTCTTGACACCAACAAGCAACTCATGCTCGAAGTCCACGTAAAGACACTTAGGCAGCCCCCCTAAATCCTTAATTAACTGGAAGAAGTAGTAGGTCTTACCAGCCCTCCTAGGGCCGACAACAGCTGTTAGGGGCGAGGACTTAGTACGTAACTCCCTCTCCACTAACTTAGGTAGACCCCTCTCCTCGAACTCTACTAGAACTCTCTTGAAAACCTCCCTCAACCCCCCAGCCTCCATTCAGTATACTGAACAAAACCATAATAAGTTTGTTTTCTCTACTGAACAAACTCAAGTAAAGCACTACCAGCCACCGACCATACCAGTCCTAAGGTATTGAGTACCGAGACAGTACCTAGCAAATTAATCTGTAAACATCCAGCCTCAGTCCTGTCTTGCTTCTCAACACTCTAACAACTGACAGTAGCTCCGCACCCTCAGACCTAGCTACGTCTAGCGCCTCCTTAAGTAGCCTCGTACCTGTCCTCCGCCCCCAGAACTCCCTAGCTACGTGAACCCCGTAGTCCATGTTGAAGCTTCTCGGGTTCAGGTATGTGGCACCCACGGGCCTGCCGCCAGCGTAGGTACGAATACTACGTCACCCTCGAGCAGCGGTACGTAAAACCCCAGCTCCTCTTCTGGACGCTCCCAACATCCTTCAATACTGACGCGCAGTTCTCCCTGCAGATATCCACAGAAACCCCATAGTTAGGTTCTAGGGCGTCCTGCCTTGTACTATAGAAAAATACCATACTCCTACAGTCGTAAGCACTTGGCGGTAGCTTGTCAGGAGGTGACGCAAGCAGTGCAATACCCTCGGACGATCTAGCGAGACTGCACGTATCCCAACTAACTCACCAGTTCTAGACCCCACCTCATCTACAGCAATAAACGCTACCCTAGACCCCTCCTAACCCTCCACACTACCTTAAGTACCAGCTGCTCCTCATTCAGAACATTCAGTTCTCGGATGGGCCTAGCCCAAAACACCTTCAGTACACCAACTCCATTAAACCAGGCAGTAAAGTAATTAATACTGGTAAAGACCCCTGAACGTGGTGAGGCCACGGTGACACCGACCATAGAATATAAGCGCGAACCCGCTTTTAAGTAGAGCTACCTGAGCCTGCACACATATAGCAAAATACCCTTCGACCAACATATGAGGGGGACTGTAGTAAGAGGTGGTGGCGTGTGCTAGCTGGTGTAGTAGTTGCTCTGCTTTCACTGGTGTTTTCAGGTATTGCACCCCTACTCTACAAGAGAGGGCTACCTGGCTACGCAGGCGTGCTGGAGGCTAACTTCGTTCGTTGCTTATTCTCGATCCCTGCATCACTAGCTCTTCTACTTATTGTGAATCCAGCTCTACACCTAACACCCTCAACAATCGCTTACATCATTGCAATAGCTCTCCTAACTACATTGCTCGCAGACACGTCACTGCTGAAGTCTATTAGGTGCGTAGGCGCTGGACTAGCTATGGCTCTAAGCTACACCAGCCCTGTATTCATGGTACCTCTCACAGTTATTATCGAGGAGGAGGTCAGACCCCTAAGAGTTCTCGGCGCAGTCTTGGTCACAGGTGGCGTGATCCTATCCTTCTACGCTAGACCTCCCCAGCCCAGGGTCAGACGCGACTATGTGGTAGGCGTGCTCACGGCCTTGCTAGCTTCACTCTCCTACGCCGTGGCCCTAGCACTTGCTGCCATAGCTTACAGTAAGGGCGTGACACCAGTTGAACTAACACTATACAGGAACGTCCTTGCCGCCACACTGCTGGTGCCTTGGGCACCTAAGAAGGTGAGGTCCTACCTAGGCAGGAGTGCGGCGCATATGGCGATGGGTGGGGTCTTAGGATCCGTCCTAGCTATCTGCACGTACTATCTGGCCATGGCGTACTCAGGCACGCTGCTAGCCATAACAGTGCCAGGCGCTGCACCAGTACTAACGATCTTCACTGCTGCCTTAATAATGAAGGAGAACATCACAAAACAACAGTACATGGGGGCTGCCTTTGCTATTGCAGGAGCCCTCGCAACCTCAATAGGGTAAGCACTTCCTGAATGTCACCATAGACGTTATTGGGTAGTCTGAAGCAGGCGGAGGGAAGCTAATGAAGCTGCGGAAGCAGACCTAGAGGATGAGCAGGCAAAAGCACAGATGTAGTTGAATTCTCTTCTTCAAATAGTAGGATTTAAATATGAGTACCTGCCTATAGGCTTGGTGTTGTGTATTGCTACGTGGAGAAAAGTCCGAATATTCGACACAACCCTCCGTGACGGAGACCAGATGGCTGGAGTAGAACTCTCGCTTGAGGATAAAATAGAAATCGCTAGAATTCTCAATGAACTCGGCGTCGACATAATCGAAGCAGGATTCCCTGCTTCATCTGACGTGGACTTCAAAACTATTAGGGTACTTTCTAGGGAGGTCTCCGGTTCTAAGCTTGCAGCACTAGCTAGAGCTACTAGGAAGGACGTAGATGCTGCAGCTGCATCCGAAGCCCACGTAATCCACGTATTCATAGCTACGAGCGACATCCACCTCAAGTACAAACTCAAGCTGTCAAGGGAGGAAGTACTGAATAGGATATCTGATGTAATTGAATATGCCAGGAGCTACACCCCCTTAGTGCTGTTCTCAGCTGAGGACGGCACTAGAAGCGATAGAGAGTTCCTGGTGCAGGCCTATAGGGAGGCGGTCAGTGCAGGTGCTAAGTACATAAACATTCCCGACACCGTAGGCGCGATCACGCCTTGGGAATTCTATGACTTGGTTGCCTACATTCGGTCAAAGCTTCCGAGGGAAGTAAGGATAGATGTACACTGCCACAACGACTTCGGTATGGCTACAGCGAACACCCTCGTAGGGATTGCTGCAGGAGCTGACGGCGCACAAGTAACTATCAATGGTTTCGGTGAGAGAGCAGGTAATGCAGCACTAGAGGAAGTAGTTTCTGCACTCCACTTCCTGATGGGTGCTGAGACAGGCATTAAGCTTGAAATGCTCACGGAGGTCTCTAAGCTAGTTGCCCAGAAGTTCGGTATCAGCCTCCAACCCAACAAACCTATCGTAGGTCTAAACGCCTTCGCCCATGAAGCAGGTATTCACGTCCACGGAGTGCTTGAAAACCCGATCACTTATGAGGTAATGCCTCCTGAAGCAGTAGGAAACCGTAGGAGGATAGTTCTCGGCAGACACAGCGGACGGCACGCAGTAGCTTGGGTACTCCAGGAAATGGGAATTGACCCACCGCGAGAGCTGATCGACTACATCCTCTACAAACTCAAGGAAGTAGCTCCTAGGATCAAGAAGGTTACAGAAGACCACATATGGAGTTGGGTCAGGGAATTTAGGGCAGGAGGTGCTCTAGCGTGAAGTACGTACTCGTCATACCGGGTGACGGTGTAGGACCTGAGGTAGTTACTGCGGCACTAAGGGTGCTGAAGAGTGTTCAAGAACTCTACGATATCGACCTGAAGTTAATAACTGCACACGCAGGAGATGAGGCGGCCAGAAGGTTTGGGGAGCCCCTTCCTCGTAAGACACTTGAGCTGGCTAAGCAGGTTGACGCTATTCTTAAGGGGCCCGTTGGTGAGTCGGCTGCTGACGTCATAGTAGTGCTTCGGAGAACACTCGACCTCTACGCCAACGTCAGGCCGGCAAGGAGCTTCCCTGGAGTAGCGTGTGTTAGACCTACTGACTTAGTCATAGTTAGGGAGAATGTTGAGGGGTTTTATATTGGTGCTGAGTACAGGGTGGGTGACACAGCCATAGCGCTGAAGGTTATTACGTCAGGAGGTGCTAGGAGAGTCGCAAAGGTGGCTGCGGAAGTGGCTAAGAAGAGGTCGGGTAGGGTCACGATCGTACATAAAGCTAATGTGCTCAGGCTCACTGATGGGCTATTCAGGGATGAAGCCCGCAGTATTCTGGCAGCGTCAGGAATTACTGCTGATGAGATGTATATTGATGCTGCCGCCATGGAGCTCGTCAGGAACCCAGGGAGGTTCGACGTGATCTTAACCATGAATCAATATGGTGACATCTTAAGTGATCTAGCCGCGCAGGTCTCAGGCAGTTTAGGGCTGACGCCATCAGCTAACATAGGTGACTCGGCCGCCATCTTCGAGTCGGTGCACGGTGCTGCGTGGGATATAGCTGGTGAGGGAGTAGCTAATCCGACAGCCACGATACTGTCTGCAGCCATGATGCTTGAGTGGCTAGGGTATGCGGAGGCGGCGGGTAGTATGTGGCGTGCTGTAGAGGAGGTACTGTCCTCAGGTATCGTGACACCCGACTTGGGGGGCTCCGCCACCACAATAGAGTTTGCTGAAGCAGTTGCTTCTAGGGTGAGGGGTAATGGATAGCTTAGCATTAAGAATTCTTGCTAAACACTCCGGAGCCAGTGCCGTAGAGCCTGGAGAAATAGTCTATGCTAGAGTTGATAAGGTAATGATTAATGACGTAACCGGGCCTATGGCGCTAAGCGTTCTGGCTGACGCAGGCGCTGAAGACCTCGTGAACCCTGATAAAGTTGAGGTACATGTAGTCATGGATCACTACTCCCCACCCCACAACTGGGACTCCGCTAACGCACATAGGAGGCTCAGGGACTTCTCCAGAAAGTATGGGTGTGTGCTTCATGATGTGGGTTCCGGAGTGGCTCACCAGCTACTTGCTGAGGGAATAGTTAAGCCAGGGGATCTTGTCGTGGGTGCTGACAGTCACACACTAACCTATGGAGCGCTGTCGTCATTCGCAACAGGTATTGGGAGTTCTGAAGCTGCCTACGCCATGGCTGCTGGGGAGCTATGGTTTAAAGCACCTGAGCCGCTCTACGTTGAGGTGCGGGGCAGGTTCCACACTGGCGTCACAGGTAAGGACCTGGCACTGCACCTCCTCAAGGTCCTAGGACCTGTTGGGGCTCTCTACCGCTCTGTGGAGTTTGTCGGCAACGGCTTAAGGCATGTCAACATGCCTGATAGGCTCACTGTAGCTAACATGATGGTTGAGGCTGGAGCTAAGACAGCCATCTTTCCATATGATGACGTAATTGAATACTGGCTGCGCATGCACGGAGTCCTGCCAGAGAGGATGTGGAGAGAACTTACATTAGACCCGGGCAGACCTGCAGATATTGAGGTAGACCTCTCAGAACTAGAGCCCCTGATCGCTGAGCCCCCGATGCCGACCAGGGTCAGGCATGTCACGGACCTTGAGGGTACTGAAGTAGATCTCGTGTTTGTCGGGTCCTGCACGAACGGCAGGTACGAGGACATGGTGGCTCTAGCTAGGGTGCTGAAAGGAAGGAAAGTGAGGGCTAGATTGATAGTTATTCCAGCATCAGTAAGGGTACTTAAGCAGATGGTTTCCGAGGGGGTTCTGAACACCCTACTTGAGGCAGGCGCTGTGATCGGTGTGCCTGGCTGCGGACCGTGCTTTGGAGCCCACATGGGTGTTGCCGGGAATAGCGAAGTTGTAGTATCTACAGTCAACCGCAACTTTCCTGGACGTGCTGGTCCGCCGACTGCTAAGGTGTACCTGGCATCACCCTATACGGCGGCTGCAGCAGCCCTCACTGGCAGGATCACTGATCCCAGACCACTGCTAGCTGAGCATGAGTGGGTGTGTCTGTGATGAGGGTCAGAGGTTACGCACTGATTGTTGGAAATGACGTTGATACTGACACAATAATTCCTGCTAGGTACCTGCATAGGAGCGAGCCAGAGTGGCTTGGAGAGCACGTATTCGATGACGCACCCGGTATAAAGGGCAGATTGAATACCACGCCTAAGCCTGTAGCAATAGTAGCTGGGGACGGCTTCGGTTACGGAAGTAGTAGGGAGCACGCTGTAGTAGCGCTTAAGGCTGCTGGAGTAGCAGTAGTTGTAGCTAAGAGCTTCCACAGAATATTCTACCGGAACGCTATTAATAATGGGTTGCCAGTAGTTGAGGCGGACTTAGTGGAGGTGAGGGACTGCGAGTTAGTTCTCGTAGACTTAGCAGGCGGGACAATAACCGCCAGCTCCGGGTGCACACGTAGAATTAAGCCTATCCCGCCTCAAATATTAGAGATCTTGGAGTGCGGAGGGCTCAAGGAGGTTTTGAGGAAGCTGGCTTCAGAACATCACCGTACTTAAAGCCAGTGCTTAAGTACCAGGTTTTTGATTCTAGTGAGTATCTTGACCCCAAACCTCAACAACAGTGCTTGACCGTTTTTCGTAAATCTTATTTACCTAGATAACTAAGTTATCTAATAGGTGGCAGAATGTTCTATAAAGAAGAACACCACCACACTCACGGGCATCACCACCACGACGAGTACCACCACACAACATCTCCTCTGCGCGGGCTACTGCACCTTGCTATTCTTAAGGTCATTAGTGAGGGCCCTACTCACGGTGGTGAGATCCAGCGCAGGATTAATGAGAGATTTAATCTGAACATATCTAAGGCAATGATCTACGGTCTACTGAGGAGGCTTGAGCGCCACAACCTCGTGATCTCTAAGTGGGTTACTGAAGGAGGTGGGCCTGCAAAGAGGATCTACTACATTACTGAGGAGGGGCTGACGTACTTGAGTGAGTCCATTGAAAAGTTAAGGAGGGTTAAGCTACTGATAGACATGCTGATCTCTAGTCAGGGTGATGCTTAAGTAGGCACTCCAGCCGGGCCATCAACCTCAGAGCTGCTGAAGGTGTACTAGGGCTTGAGCCATAGTGGCAGAGCTGTTGTGGCTCCACTAGCTGTGGCTTCAGCTCTGAGAGGTGTATGTGCTTCAGTACTGATGACTTTCCTACCTGTTTACGCCGTACTTACTGGCATGGAGCTCCCTGAAATAGGTACGGTGTCCGCCATCGCTATGGGTGTTAGCGTAGCTTTAATACCGCTGGCAGGCTTTGCCGCAGACCTCCTCGGCAGGAAGGCAGTTCTCCTAATATCTACCGCAACCATGGCTACTGCACCCCTAGCGCCCTTCCTGGTTAAGGGGTACAGGGGGGTGCTGGCGTCATACATACTCTTTAACTTAGCTATAAATATTTGGATCCCTGCCAGGGCTGCAGCAGTCGCTGGCTCCGTAGGTAGGAGTGCGATGGGTACGTCATTTGCCGTGCTTTCACTGTCTTTTCAGGTATCCCGCGTGGCCACGCCCTACGCAGCCGGCGTCCTCATCAAGACCTACGGCTACGCACCAGTATTTACTGCAACATCAGTAATTGCGGCTTCAGCAGCAGTAATAATAACTGTATTCGTGCCGGAGCAAAGAAGTGAGGAGAAGTTCTCACTCAGTTCCTTCTTTAAAGGTGTGATTCCGCGGAGGGAAGAGCTGTGGTTCCACACATTCCTCTGTATAGACAGGAGTGCCTGGAGACTGTGGATGCCTATACTAAACTCCTACATGAAGGCTAACCTAGGCTTCGGTGAGGACGTTATAGGTTTTGCGAATTCATTTAGAGGTCTAGCATCCATGCTGGGTGTCATGCCGTCCGGGCGGTTAGTCGATAAGTACGGGTGGGTGCCAGCACTACTTGCGTCAGAGGTTGCTGGGGCTTTAGGTGCTCTGACCATAGTCTTCGCTAACTCACCTGAGGTGATGGTCCTTGCCCTATCCCTAATAGGCCTATCAGTAGCGTTATGGGCACCGAGCTTCAACGTAGCTGTACCTAGCATAGTGCCCGTTAAGTCCGAGCTGGGGCGGACGTATGCGAGAAGTAACTTCTACCGCTCAGTAGCGGCAGTGCCTGCTCCATGGCTGGGCGGACTTCTCTACAATATAGCACCTGTACTGCCTATGGCTGCTGGCGCTATCTTACTTTTCATGAACCTAGCTGTGCTTGCTTCACTAGCTAGAAGATCTCAATAGCTTGCGTGCCAGTGACGCCTAGAAACTAAGGTAATGCCTTAAAATAACGTAGTTAATTACTGCTGTCCCTTATGCACACAGGTTATAGTGTCGCCAATATTTTGTTTTAGTAATTGAGGTTTTAGATGAAATCATTCATTCGCGACTCATGCTTCCTCCTAATTTTTGCTGATTTGTTCTTGTCCTGAAGTGAAAGACTTATATACCTGTTACGGGTATCTGGTGTTGAGGATGTGAGGTGTTTTGATTCCAGGGCTTGAGGATAGGTATAATTGGTGCTGGAAAGCTAGGTAGTGCGTTAATAAAAGGTCTTCTGAGTAGACAGGATACATCATTGCGTGTTATTGCTTCTGCCAGGAGCACTAGGTCTCTAGAAAGAATCAAGTCACTCGGTGTTGAGGTGACGCACGATAACAAGTACTTGGTTTCTGTGAGTGACATCGTGATTATTTGTGTCAAGCCCTCTCAGGTGGGGGAGGTTGCTGACGAGGTCAGCTGCTGCGGGAAGGGTAAGGTCATTATCTCTGCAGTAGCATTAGTTCCCCTGAAGTGGTGGGAGGTGAGATTCCCGGCAGGAGACGTTAAGCTGTTCAGGGTCATGCCGAACATAAATGTATTAGTTGGCGAGTCATTTACAGCGCTTACCGCACATGATG
The DNA here is from genome assembly GCA_021158735.1 of Desulfurococcales archaeon. Classification (GTDB taxonomy): domain Archaea; phylum Thermoproteota; class Thermoprotei_A; order Sulfolobales; family NBVN01; genus B83-G16. Next base: position 8,930 of record JAGGUC010000169.1, read on the forward strand.
GGGCAGATAGCTTCTCACGCTCCCTAGTTGAGGAGCTCTTCAAGCTACTGGGCAGTACTGCTTGGGTAAGTGAGGAAGTACTTGACGCACTGACACTCATATCCGGGTGTGGCCCAGCAATTATAGCTGAGATCACTGACGCTCTTGTCCTAGCTTCCCTAGCCATAGGTATACCTCAGGAGGTAGCTGAGGAAGCAGTGCTGAAACTGATTGAGGGCTCTGCAAAGTCGCTACAGGAGGTTGAGCTGACGAAATTCAGGGACATGGTGATAACGCCTAGAGGGCTCACAATAAGGTTACTGAGGAGGCTGTATAAAGAAAACTTCAAGTCGACCTTGATCGAATCAATAGAGTCAACCTACTCAGTTCTAGCAGAGAGCAAGATAAGGATGCTTAAAGACATGCTGTAGCACCAGCACTTTAAGGTAAGAAGCAATACAATACTTTTTAACTAACTCCACAGTTATGAGTACTCAAACTAAATCTCACAGAATTCTCTAAGGTACTACATCATCTCTCAGCACTACTAAGCATAACCCTAAATAAAACCCATCTCAAATCCCACATTATGCACTACGCAACTTATGACCTTCCAGTATGGAGACTCCCTGACTTAAGATGCAGTATCAATTACACTAATCACCTAGATAAAACATATGCATCAAAGTCTACTTAATTGGAAAATACTATAAAGTAAGCTAGCTCCGGAAGAGTAGAGTGCCGTGAAAGCAAGGAAGGTGGGGTTGCAATACCAAGTACATGACCATTAACCGTGTTTAAGTAATCTACGCAATACATACAGAACCTTAAACAATATTTCACTGAATAAACTTAAAACTAAAACTTACTGGCTATACTTTCATGGTACAAATTAGTTTTGTATAGTACTGCGTTGCTAGTACCATCTTAATAATAGAAATTTATGACACCAGTGTGTTTACACTTCATAAAATATTTGGTTTTGCGGGTCATACCTAAAATACAATGTGTTCCAAAGTCGAATAGTTTGAATTGTAATAAAATTTATTTGCTTCCCACCTACATTTATGTAAAGTGGGGTGGTATCATAAGCGTTAAGAAGTCTGATTTAGAGCGGGTTAAGTATCTTGAGAGAGCTGGTAAGTGGTTTAAGATCAGAGCTGTAATGATCGTGCTTGTTTTCGCTGGCACTATACTTGCTATGGTCGCCATGGCTACTTTAGCACCTGTAGCACCTACGGGTTTTGCCTCACCCAGTGATGTGATCAAGTTCATGGCTACCACGGTTATTGCCACAATACCTAGGATGCTAATAGCTACGTCATTTGCTGCCGTATGGTCTGCGATTCTAGCGGTGCCCCTAGCTAATTTAGGCAGGTACTTCAGGATCAGTAGTGAGGGAATAGCTGCTGTAGTTGTTGCATGCTCTCTGATCCCCCCGATGTCCTTAGCACTAATGTATAACTCTCTGGTGCAGAACGCTCACGCAGCTGTAAATAAGTTCCTTGAAGAGCATGCAGCCGAGTTCTCGGCTGCACTTTCTTCAGAGCAGCTGAACCCTCAAGTACTAATTGAATTAAACAATGAATTAACTAAGATCCTGATTCAGGTTATGCAACCAGTGCAATTGATGTCGTTCGTGACTGCCGTGGTGCCGCTACTGGCTGCCTTCTTAGTTCTTAAGGTGGCTAAGGAGGTTAAAGCTACGTCAGTCAAGGCCTTAGGTGTAGTGTATATTATAATGGCGTTGTTCAATATTGCTTCAGCACTGTCATCTTTCGCGTCCGTAAACATAGCTGTCTTAATGGTTGCAGGAGCTGTAAGTACTGTGAGCTTGATTGTCACCATAGCGATGGCTGTACTAGAGTGGGTTACAGGGTCAAGGCTTAAGATCTACGCAACTGAAGTCAGGAAGGTGGCTGAGGAGGCAGAACTTCTTGAGTCAGCGGAAGCTGGTAGTTAAGTTAGAGAACGTGTGGAAGGTCTACAGAACAGGTAGGGTGGGCACCATAGCTCTGAGAAACGTAAACCTAGATATTTCTAAGGGTGAATTCATAGCTGTCGTTGGTCCCTCAGGCTCAGGTAAGACAACCCTCATCAACATTATTGCAGGGCTCGACAAGCCGAGTAAGGGTAGGGTGTGGGTTCTCGGCCGAGACCTCGGTAATTTAGATGAAGATGAGCTCTCAAGATTCAGAAGGGGTAAGATAGGGTTCATATTCCAGCAATTCCACCTAATAGGTAGGTTGACAGCTCTAGAAAATGTTGAGATCCCACTAATGGCTATGGGGTTGCCGCCAAAGGAGAAGAGGGAGGTAGCTCTTAAACTACTCCGAGAGGTAGGTCTGGGTGACAGAGCTGACCACAAACCGTTCGAGTTGTCAGGCGGTGAACAGCAGAGGGTCGCCATAGCTAGGGCGCTCGCAGCTAATCCTGAACTGATCCTGGCTGACGAACCTACAGGCAACCTAGACTCTAAAACAGCTCACTCAGTGATCTCCCTGCTTAAGAATGTCTGCAGGTCTAGGAGGGTAACTGTGGTATTAGTCACACATAACCACGAGCTTCTTAAGTACGCGGGCAGGATCGCGTGGCTTAAGGACGGTGAGGTGATTAAGGTTGAGTGGGTTGCTTAAGTACTTACTACTTCTCACCATCTTACTAAGCACCGTATCCCTGTCAGTATTATCCTACATGACTTACTCGTGGGAGGGACAGTGGGTTGAGGTAGTTAGGAATGAAATAACTGGCTATGACGGTATACTAATTGAGGTAAGTAAAGGTGATGAGGCCTACCTACTGCTTGAGCTCATGGTTAAGCCACCTAAGCAAGTTGAGGGGAGACTATATAGTTCAGGCTGGCCGATAACGTGCTCCCTACCTGCGGTCGAGTCCATATGGGCTAGGATAGTGGGTGATGCAGTAGTAAGCGAGTGGGTGAGCGTACCAGGACCCTTCACCTTCGGCGACATAGCTAAGGTCTACGTTCCCATTAAGGTACTTAGGCAGGCTGGCGAGTACGTGGTTAACCTAACCTACAGGATCGAGTGTCTGTCATGTGAGAACGTTCAGTACGACAAGGTTATCTACAATAAAACATTCACCATCCCAATTAACGTACTAATAACAGGAAAACCAAAGGTGAGGGCTGAGCTGGCAATACAGGGCAACCTAAGCTTGAATACTTGGTCACTGGCTAAGGTAGCTGTCGAAAACTCAGGTGATGCAGCAGCACGGAACCTCGTCGTTGAAGTAACCAGCAGTGATGCAGTAATAAACAGGTCAGTAATCTACATTGATGAACTGCCTGAAGGCAGCAGACACGTTGAGTACATCAAGATTAAGGCACTTCACGACCACGTCACCACCTCAGTAAAAGTCAAGTGCTCCGGTCCTAAAGGTCTGGAGTACAGCTACTTAGGTACCTACGCCTTCAGCACTTACACGGGTAGGTCTTTCTTAAGAATGACTACTGATACTCCAGCTATTAAGAGTGTTGTGGTTGGGTCCTTGGCCCAGGTGAGAGTAAATATTAGGTGCTTGGGCAGTGATGGCGAAGTCCATAACGTCAAGGTGTCAGCATCATCACCGGGAGCTACAGTAACTCCTCAAGCAATTGACTTAGGTCTGCTTAGAGGCGGGGAGTCCAGGGACGTTATACTCTATGTGAAGCCCCAGACGCCCGGGGAAGTACCTGTCTACATAATGGTTACCTACGTTGGCAGCGACGGCAACGAATACTCCCTTAATGAAATAGTGAGTATTAAGGCGGTGAGGCCGCCACTCATCACACTTACACCCGCCCAGCCTTACGTGAGTGAGTGCATTCATTACTTAGAGTTCACCATAACTAATTACGGGGACTCCACTGCACAGGACATTAACATCGTAGTAACTTCAA
>JAGGUC010000123.1 GCA_021158735.1 Desulfurococcales archaeon
GAACAGGTGGAGGCCCTCAATAGGAACTATCTACAGAATGCTCAATGAAATGGTCGGGGAGGGGCTGATAGAGAAGCAGGAGATCACTGAAGGGAGAAGAACCATAATATACTACAGGCCGACCCAGGAAGGGATAAGCGAGTTTATTAAGAGGAGCAAGTTATTTCTTGAGAAAGTACATCTGGGACTGAGCCTCTTAACAGCGACGCTGCAGGAACTCAAGAAAGCAGGGATGTCAGATAGAGAGTTAGAGCTGAAGCTGAGGAAAGTTCTTGAGGTTCTTAAGAAGTATTTCTGAGACACTAATCGGGATCACGCACTAAAATCAGTAGCAGTTACTGAGGGAGCGACCAGCAGGAAGTCATGCAGTCTTAAATACATGTCTGTACCTTAAATTACATGGTGGTCGTAACGAAGGTTATGGTACCTCTTGAAGTGAGGAAGGGCCTTAAGTCACGTATTTCAGGGCACTTCGGCAGAGCGCCCTACTACGCAGTTATTGACATGAGCGGTAGTGACGTTAAGGTGGACTTCATTGAGAATCCTAGGTCCTCAGGTTGCAGACCAGGGGAGTACGCCGTAGTAAGTGGGATTAATTACGTAGTTGTCAGAGGAGGCATAGGTATTAGGGCCCTGGACCTAATGAGGAGACACGGAATAAAGGTGGTTGAAGTCGGAGGAGAGACGTTGGAAGACGTTATTAAGGAATTCAGGTCAGGCAGTTTCCGTGAGTACCTAGGTGAGGGCTGTCCAGGCGAGCACCACTAACAACACCATTCCTGGCTTGTGGGAAGAATGGGCAGTAGGGTACGGGAACCCAGCAGGTCTTATGAGGTGTTCGATGAGTACTGGAGCGTGTACGATGAGTGGTACGTAAGGAACTACACCCTGTGGGTGAGTGAGTGCTTGTGCCTGAAGTCACTGGGTACTGCCGGCCTAGTACTCGATATCGGTGTTGGGACCGGCATATTCAGGAAGTGCGTGCAGGGATACGTGGTTGGGGTCGACCCAGCCCTCAAGCCCCTAGCACTAGCATCTGAGAGGGGGGTCACACCCGTCTCAGCATTGGGGGAGCACCTACCCTTCAGGAGCGGTGTATTCGATTGGGCCGTAATTATAGTTACTATATGCTTCCTCAGCGACCCACTTAAGGTTCTGCAGGAAGTGAACCGTGTCCTCAGGTCTGGCGGGTATGTCGCCACATGCTTCGTACCTAAGGAGAGTGAGTGGGGCAAGTACTACATCATGAAGGCGTGGAGGGGTGAGTCATTATTCTATAAGTACGCTAAGTTCTATAGCGTCAGGGAGGTACTCAAGCTCTTATTCAGCGCAGGGTTTAGTTTTAGGGAATTCACTTCCACACTATGTGGGGACCCACGCACACCGCCGACCGTAGAACTCCCTAAGAGGAACTCGCGGAGCTGCGGTTTCGTGTGCGTAAAGGCCTTCAAGCCGTGATGGTGAACCACTACGTAATAGTCCACATCAGCTACTCATGAATCTCAGGGTCGTGCATGGCATCAGTTGGTAAGGATTTGAGTAGTGAGACTGAAGCCAGAGGTAGCAGATACTTAGTTATTGTCGTACTGTGCTCTCTCATCATAGTTATTACGTCAATTAAGCATGTGTGGTCGGTCTTCATACCGTATGTTGAGGCTGAGTTCATGGTTACTAGGTCAGTTAGTGTACTCCCTTTTAGCTTACTGAACGCTGCTAATGTTTTCGGCTTCCTTAGTACTAATTACCTAAAGGAAGTGCTTGGACTCAGGAAGCTACTTGCTATAACAGCCGCGCTAATGTCTTTAGGGCTCATACTATCAGCTACATCACCTAATGTAGGGGTGCTGATAGTGTCCTTTGCGTTCATGTACGGCTTAGGCCACTCCTTCGGGTACGTACTAGCTGTGTCGCTAGGTGTTAAGTGGTTTCAAGGCCGTAAGGCAGGTGTGGCTACGGGCATTATCGTGAGTGCCTACAGCTTAGGTGTCCTCACCTTATCACCCATAACAACATACCTTATACAGTACTTTAGAAACTGGAGAGTCCCACTACTGATTTATGGTGCAGTAGCTTTTGCTGTAATGGCTACGTCAGTTGCTGTACTTAGGGAGCCCTCCCAGCAGAAGGTGGTGATTACTCCACCTAGGCTGGGTCTTGCCGAAGTGATCATGTCTAAGAAGTTTACTTTAATAGCTACAGCTCTGTTCCTAACAACATTATTTGACGGGCTCATAGTAGGTAACCTAGTACCTCTGGTTGAAGAAATGACCGGTGTTGGCCCAATGACAGCTTCGCTGGTTATGAGCATCTACTCAGCTACTGCAATAGTTAGCAGGGTAGTTATAGGTGCTGTGAGCGAGTACTCAAGTACTTTAAGGACATTAGCTGCAGTCTACGCTTTAGCTACTACTAATGCATTATTCTTCAGCTTGTACAGGAACTTACCACTAATTATACTGGGGACCTCAATATCAGCAATACTCTTCAGCGCCAACATTACTCTGACACCCCTCATAGCCTCACATATTTGGGGAACTGAAAACCTTGAAGCTGCTTACGGTCCACTGCTGACTGCAGTGGTCTGCGGGGTGCTTCTAGGGCCGATTATAGGTGGGTTATCTAAGGATCTAACTGGTAGGTACTATCCAGGAGTAACCGTAACTGCCGCAACCTTACTACTCGGCACCTTAGTACTAGCCTACACTATTAAGTACCTACACACAGGGGCAAGCCGCTCCTCCTTATAGCACATACCTACCTGTAATCATGAACTACTATCCAGAACTCCTTACTTTGCTGAGAGGGTCACCCTTATGCCTCCATAAACCCTTACTGAAGCTAATTACCTGAATACCTAGCTCATCTATGGTGATGTCGGTAATTAATGGCTCACTCAGCCCTTCCTGAATAACTAGGTCCGCCCTCACACTACTTAAGACATTGCCCTCCTCATCAAGAAGCTCAAGAATAACTGAGTTGGGTAGCACATATGCTTCAGTAGTTGATGATGCCTCCTCAACCAAGTATACCTCAGCCTTACCGGGAGGCCAAAGCTTAAGTACCTCAGCTACCTCAGGCCCTACGACAATACATGGTCGGGGGCTCTCTGCTCCTCCATTAGCCAGTACCACTAAGTCGGTAGAGCTGCCAGTATTCTCCACCCTAATTCTTATCCTCACCCTCACAACCAATGAATTCACCCTTCTTCTTCTTCAAAACCCACCTGCCCAACCTTATCTTAGGTCCCTCAACATATCTTACCTTCCCCGCCGCCACCATAGCTAGAAACTCCCTAGAAACTAAGACCTTCTTTTTCTTTACTACCATGCAGTACTCCATGTACATTATAATGTATTTAGTGTATATGTGTCTTACCTCACACCCACTCGCAGCACTTAGGATTAACTAGTGTGCCTCATACGGTTTGAGCTGGGAAGTCTGGAAAACAGTTGTTTTTACCTTAAGTACATTAGGTACTTATTTTATTTGACCTGTAACTTACTTTGAGGGGGTACTTACTTGGTCGATATTAGGGAGTGGGCTAAGGCGTTCCCTAAGACAGTGAAGCTCTACTTGAGTGACCCGTACCTGAGGTGGGCTAAGGCTAAGGTCTTAGGTATTGTTAGGGAGAGAGGCCCTAAGTTCTATGTGGTACTTAATGAGAGTATTTTTCACCCTAGGGGTGGCGGGCAGCCCAGCGATGTAGGCTTCATTAAGTTGGGTGAGTCAGTACTTGAGGTCAGGAAGGTCTTAGATGTAGGTGGTGTCCTAGCTCACTACTCAAGGCTTGTCGAAGGCGAGGAGGTAGGTGTCGGTGATGTTGTTTCCTGCGAGCTTGACTGGGGCCTCAGGTATACGGTCATGAAGCTCCACACAGCAGGCCACATACTCGACTACGCAGTGCAGGCGGTCTACGGGAGGGCGGTGGATACCTTAGGTGCTTTCCACGGCCTGCCGAACCCTTACGTAGAGTACGTTGCTGAGCCACCAACGCAGGGAATGCTTAGAGAAATTGAGGAGGTAGCAAATAGGGTTGTGCAGGAGGGAAGACCCGTAAGGTTCTTGACTGTGCCTAAGGAGGAGTTACCTAAGGCAGTTTTCAACGCACCGAACCTAGCCAGAATACCTGAAGCTAATGAATATAGGGTAGTAGTGATAGAGGGAGTTAATGGAATACCATGTACAGGAACCCACGTAAGGAACACGAAGGAGGTAGGTAGGGTATCAGTTACTGATGTGGTTAGGAAGGGGAAGTACTTCAGACTCCACTACACTGTCGAAAATACCCAGTAAGGAAGCAGGTCAAGAGTCACTCCTGCAAGAAAGTTTTAAACCACCACCCTGTAAGATATGGGTAAGCCCGGTCGGGGAGTGATAGCAATGAGTTCGGGAGGATGTGAGAAGTACTTCAACCAGTTACCCAAGTACTTTTTTGTTACTGGAGGTAAGGCCTTAAGCCCTGTCTCCGCCTTAAACGCTTTCGATGAAGCACTAATAGATGCGGGTATTGAGCAGTGCAACTTAGTCCCAGTATCATCAATACTGCCTGCCAACGCAGTGGAGGTGGACTACGTACCCATAACACCGGGTGCAATAGTCTTTACTGTAATGGCGAGGGCGGACGGAGGTCCTGGAGACGCTCTAAGTGCGGGAGTAGCTTGGGCCTTCGGCGAAAGAGAAGATGGTGTGAGGTACGGATTCATAGTTGAGTCATACGGTAAGGTGCTTGGGACCGAATTAAGGGAGGACCTCGAGAGAAAGATCTTGAGGATGGCCTCAGTCAGGAAGATGAAGGTGGGTGACATCCGCTTCAGGATAGAGTCGATTGACAAGGTGCCTGAAGGAATGTACGGATCCGCAGTAGCGGCCCTGATCTTCGTCCCAATAGTAGATCATGACAAGGTACGTGTGAAGTAATAATGTGTGGAGACTGCTTCCGCAGCCTCGAGGTAGTATACCTCAAAACCAAGTATTTATGTGCCAGCTCCCAGCTCTGGCTACCTTCCCTAATCTTACTCCTTCCTCAGAGCTATAACTACTGCTACAGCAGCCGTAACCGCCACTAAATATGCCCACACAGCATGAGCTGGAGACTGTGGTACCTCAATTTCTCCGCCAACTACCTGAGCTGGTTGCTGAGGTGCTGAGGAGGCTATACCTGTTGAGAAGTAGTAGACACTATCTAAAACGTACCCACCAGTGACGGCGTAAGCACCATCATGTGACACTTTAACAGTGTGGGAGACCGGGTGGGCACTCGTATTGAACCACATGACATCTCCTGTTGCTGTATTCATAGCTATAACGGCATTTCCGGTTCCTACGACAGCTATCCGTCCTGTACTATCTACCGATACATCCCAGTAGTCTGCGTCAATGCCTAACACCTCAGCTGGGTTAGAGTATGCATTAGGAGCTACATTAGTCCCGGACTTCGCTGTCGCGTCATTAAATATAGCCACCTGTGCTAGTGAGAAGAACATGATATTAACAGCTGCTACAATGACCTCACCATCGCTGGACATGTCAATAGCTGCTATGCGACCCCCACCTAAAGGATATGGCAAGTCTGCGGACGACCACTTGAATCCTCCTGTTTCTACGTCATAGAAGTATACCTTACTTCCGTTAGCGTAAGTTAAGTATCTTCCATCATCAGATAGGGTGAGACCGCTGAAGAAGTCGGTGCCGCCGCTGATCGTGAAGAAGTCACTAAACCCCGAGTCAGCATTTCTAACGACCTCTACGTAGAGGCGATCGCCGACTTCACTATCATAACTGACTCCATAGGCAACTACGCTGCCGTCAGAAGAAATGTCCGTGTAAACCTTAAGTAGATTTGAGAAAGTTCCGAGATTAAATGTGTGGTCTACGTCGGGGCTACTTACGTAGCCGCTCAAACTATGCGCGTTCTTCCAGAAGTTTACGTGAACTACGCTGGACTGAACTGAGACTACAATTACGTAGTTGCCGTCACTTGAAATAGCAATCCAGTCGCCGTACTCACCCCTCATGACGCTACCCACTACTTGAGTTTGCCACTTAGGTTCGGGATTTCCTGAGAGCAAGGCAATGTTGTCCCAGTACATTATGTAGTACTCTCCATCAATAGTGCTCGCTACAGCAACTACAGCATCTCCGTCACGTGACACGGCTACCGCCTTAAAGTTCATGTTTGAGTAGGATCTTGACCAAAGTAAGTTCCCATCACCATCATACACTTTGATCTCTGATGAAGTCGCATAAGCTACCAGACTACCATCACCACTTATCCCTATA
>JAGGUC010000137.1 GCA_021158735.1 Desulfurococcales archaeon
CCGTACCCATGATAGTCACGAACGATCCTGAACTGTACGATAACATAGTTTACGAGAAAGAAGGTGTTTACGTTATAAATGACAGGACATTCGAGAACCTTTACTTAAGGCCTAAGGAGTTAATTACACTATACAAAAAAGGCGACCTGTACGTGTCACTTAATAAGGAGAACTTAAGGAAGCTGAGAACAGAGTTCAGTTTGTCAATAGGTGATGTAGCATACAAAACCGGGATCTCGAGAAGAACTATATATAGTTATGAGCGTGAGGGAGGTATAATAACTATAGAAACAGCAGAAAAACTACTTGAAGTGTTTGGAAATAATGTTATACAGACAGTCAATCTTAGAGTAATAAGAGGGGAATTCTACAAGAAACACAAAGAAATGGGGGAAACTTGCAGTAGGGAATTACTGGTTAGAATTAAGAAGTATTTTGACGGCGACGTCTACGAGATCAAGAAGTCAGCGCCTGATTTCATCATTAGCGGAGAAGACGAAGTAGCAGTTTATGTTGATGCAGTACTGAATAAGCGAAAATACACGCTCAGGGATGTAGTGCGTAAAACTATGGAATCTATAAAGATATCTAGCATACTTGAGAAGAGTACAGCGGGAATAATACTAAGCAACTCTAATGAAGAAATAATCAAAGATGAATTGTCATCATATGTAGACATGAATAAAGTGAATATTGTAAGAATAAAGTAACCGCACTCCAATAGAGTACTTACCTCTGGTTTCTGCCTGGAACAATTGCCTTCTTAAGTTTAAGAAATTTTAGTTGACTTAATAATTGAAGCGACCTTTATTATTTTTATGTCTAAGACCTAATATGGTAGCTATGTCATTAAGAATATTTATTACTGGTAGGCCCGGAATAGGTAAAACTACAGTATTTATGAGGATAGTATCAAATCTGAGAAAGTATGGCTATATCGTTGGTGGAATAATTTGCCCGGAAATCAGAGGTAGTAAAGGGAGATTAGGATTTCATATCGTAGATATACTAGCCGATCAAAAAGGAATTCTAGCGTATATGTGTAGAGAAAGAAGTGCTGTGCCGAGGGTAGGGAAGTACTGTATTAATGTTGATGACGCGATTAACATAGGGGTCAAAGCCATCAATAACGCTCTGAAAGAAGCTGATGTAGTTGGTATTGATGAGATAGGTCCGATGGAGCTAAAGGTTCCTCAACTCCGGCTTGCGATATATGAGACCTTGCGGTCAGCGAAGCCTACAGTAGCTGTTGTGCACTACCGTGTCGTCAGTGACCTAGTAAAAACATTCAGGAATGCTAAGGTTTATGAGGTGAGCTACATTAATAGAGAATTACTGCCGCAGCAACTAAGCAGTGAGTTACTTGACTACCTTAAGAAGACACGGTAGCTATCTCCTATAGAAGAGGAACCTAGGAAAAGAGGTAAGAATGCGGTAGTGCATGTTATATATATTACCTCTGATACTATATTATAAATCACGGTGAAGAAGCTACGTTTAATGAGCAGTCTCTCGAGGCAAGGATCTTGGAGATAGTTAAGGAGAAGACAGCCCGTGAGGGCGGCATTGTACAGAGTACTTTATGGAATACGTTAGGTGTGGATAATAGGGAAGGAACTAAAGCAGTGCTTAGTTTAGTGAGAAAAGGCTTAATACGCAGGGAGCCGATGGTCTACCGAGGACGTAGAACGTACAAGCTGATCTATAGTCCAAAGAAGATTAAGGAGGTCAAGATCTTAATCGGGTTAAACCCAGTGATCGAGATACCTTGCTTCTTCTGTAAAGAACTCTATAGGTGTGGGTCTGGGGGGTATTTCAATCCGTTTAAGTGCTTACTGCTGTCTAATTTCGTAAGGAAGTTAGGGAGCGCAGGCAGTAGGTAATATCCTTCACGCCAGCATTAGTTCTTATAAGACCACCATGCAAGTGCGTCTTAACAGCCTTGTAACCTAGCTCTCTAAGACACTTAATGAGATCATCCCGTTTAGGCATATCGACCTTAAGCATCTGAGATAGCTTAACGATATTGTATACTAACGGCAGGTCTACTTCATGCAGTAGTACCTGAAGTAGTTTCCTCGCATTCCTGGCTGTCTGCAAGTAGTGGTATTGGCGACTCTCCAAGTTACTGAGCATATCTGACACGAAAACATTATCAGCTAGTGAACTCACCCACATAGGACCTATTAAGTGAAGTCTACCTCCGCAGTTGGGGCATGTCAGGTTATCTATTTCCCTTATAAGACTTCTGTAGCCGCAGTTAGGGCAGTACTTAAGGTAACCTATATCCTGCCTAATCATGTTGTTCGCTTTCCCTGCACCTTTTGCAACCCTAACAAATACTCTATAGTAGTACCTGTCAAAGTACGAGAGCAACGGCGCGACATATCTGTCAATCTCTGCCGCACGTCTAGCAATGTATCCGATCAGAACTCTCAAACCGACCTCATGTCCTATATCAGTCTTAATGATGCTTACATCATACTTTCTCGAGCCCGCCCGCCACCTGGAGCCGCTGAGGGGTGCTGTATCAGTCGCTGTGTAGGCTACTACACCCCCTCTCCTCACACACCATAGTGACGCCCTCACATAGGGGGCTGGCGACCCAAATGGGTCTACATCTATAAAATCCACCTTCTGTCTCTCCTTCTTTAGCTTGTACATCAATATGTTCGCGTCTTCATGAAAGACCCTGACCCTGTCTTGAACATTATTGAGTACGGAATTTTCCTCTATTAGTTTGACTGCTCTAGGATCTACGTCGTTGGCTAAGCACAGAGATGTAGCAGGGACCTCCACACAGTACCTTATTGCTCTTACACCTGTTCCTGCTAGGGCATCTAGGACTATGGGAGAGCTCCTCGATGGCGCACTCTTGAAAATGGTGACTAGCGCGATAACCGATATGTCTCTGTTCATGGTCATTTGAGGATTATAGAATACTGGTGCCCATGCAGGCTCATAAATCCCATCAAGTCTCAGGTACTTGCTAGGATCTGGGACCTTAAGCTTAATCCTTCCCTCACTAATAACTACCAGGTTCCCCATAATTCTTCATTTATAAATGTCAATTAACACGTAATTTAAGTAGTTAGTCGAGCCTCTGTGATAGCGCTATCTTCTGAATCGAGGAAGCTACAGATTCACATAAATTACTAAGTTGTTTATTAAGTCCCTATACCTGTTTCTTATAGTTACTTCTGAAACCTCAACTAATGTTGATATATCTCTTTGTGTTCGTCTCTCCCCAAGTAGGAGCGACGCAATGTATAGTGATGCCGCAGCTAGGCCCTTAGGTCCTTTTCCTGATGTGAGTCCCTCCGCCTTAGCCCTAGCTAGCAATTTAGCTGCAAGTGCTATAGTGCTCTGATGCAGACCTATTTTAGATGCCATATTCCCTAAGTATGTTCGGGGATCAAGGGGCTTAGCCCTTACACGCACACCGGAATCCCTGCATATTTTTAGCTCAGCATTCCACACCTCCTGAGTAGTGACATGGCATAACTCCATTACCCTCTTATTGTTTATTGGGATACCTAAGTTCTTAGCAGCTATAATTATGGACGCAGCCACCATAGCACGCATATTTTTCTTCTTAATTAAGCCGTTCTTCACTAACTTATTTATAATTAATCCTGTTGCCTCCTTTAACTGGTGTGAGGCAGGGATGTCAAGCCTCGATATGACGTCGTTCATTAGCGTTAGTGCTTTAGAGTGCCGTTTCTCCCTTACATTCAGTCGTCTTATGCGCTCATTTAAGGTATCTAACTTACGGCCCTTCACGGAACTCCTGTCTACTCTAGTGTTGAGACCGTAATCATGTACTTTGTTAGTCACTGGTGCTCCCGCTCTCTCCTTGCCACTTACTTCACCATTAACGAAAACCCTCCACTCAGGTCCGAAGTCAGGTACGTGATCTACAAGTACTTCACCGGTTTCAATACATATGTACTCTCCTCTAACCTCATCGTAAATTATGGAGTCAGGCGAGCATGACATTTGAGACCCACCTCGTCTTGGAATTTATTTAGTAAATAATTCCTCGTAATCTCTTAATCGAATGTCTGTGTTCTTCGGCTTTACCACAATGTAAGGGGATCTAACTGGCCCTATAATATCCACAACCATACCCACGTATCTCCCTCTCGAGTCGACTACCCTAGTTCCTAGGCGAGGTATTTTATGCATGGTCATTTTGACAATTAGCTTGCCTGAGGGAGATCTGTGAAGGAAGTACCCTAACCTTCTCACGTAAGCATCAACTCCAATACATAAAATTAAGGCAACATTCTTATAAGGTAAGCCATTAATAAGAATTAACATGAGATGTC
>JAGGUC010000098.1 GCA_021158735.1 Desulfurococcales archaeon
GTTAAGATTCCTGTGGGTGCTAGATTCCTTCATGTAGTATTTGCTAAGTTAACGACACCTGTGACTAAGCCATACAGGGGTAAATACCAGGGTCAGCGTGGTGTTACACTACCCATACTGAGAGAAGTTAAAGGTAAGTCAATTAGCGGGTCAGGGGGCTCCTAAGTCTTCACCGGTCTGAGACCGCCACACACATCATCCCACATACCCTAAGGCACATAATGGTACCTATACTAATAAACTCAAGCTATCTTCTTGGCTGTTCTTTCTCTAGCCGACTCAAGCTCCTTCTCAAACTCACCCGCCACTCTGTCGAAGACTGACTTAATAACTGACTTATCCAGCTCCTCAATAACTCTTTTCATGAATTTTATAGCACATCTTTTACTGTGAAAAGCATATTCTTTATTATCAATAGTAAGCACTACCCCCTGACCTCTAGGGAATTTCCTGCCGCACACAATGCATATGACTTTCTCTGTCATTTCAGACTACCCTACTGAAGTATGTGATGATTTAAGGATAATAAAACTACAAGTCATAAAGCTTAGTAGCGCCTTAAGAAGTTATCCAATAAGGGTACTGTATGGATACTAGGATTGTTTTACGGCTCACAGGCTCAATAATTCAAGGATGCCATGTGAGATTCAGCAGAATAATCAATGATGTAGGTGGGAAGGTAAGAAGCTTTGACGTAGTTACTGGATTATACGACATTGAAGTCAGAATTACTGACAGAAATGTAGTCTGCGGCTTCGTTGATGATATATCTAAGCTCTCAAGATACTGCTCAGTAATTATTAAGGCTTATACGTCAATTAGTGGCAGTAATGCACTGCTGAAAATGTTAAAAAAGAAGAATGTGAGGTACGTTAAGGCAAACAATAGAATAAGGTTTGCTACGCTCATAAACAATACGCTACTTCTACATGAATACAACGCTAGGTCTGGAGTACTTATTAGCTACGTAATTACCAATGTATGTGATATTAATGTCGCACCCATAATAGCAGTCAGTGACTTTTCGAGTTATATAGCGTCATCAACGATCAAGTGTAATTCAACGCTAGTTAACGGTGCTGTGCAAAAGCTAGTTACTGGTATTAAGGAACTGCTCATGTGTTGAGGTACTGGCGGCTTCAATAAAGTAAACAGGTAGGATCGCAGAACTCATGACGTGAGATAGTGGAAAATTAATAGTATAGCATTAAATATATCCCCAGGTGTAGGTGAATGAACGTATTCGTGATTAAGGCTCTGGTAGGTGCTTTGTTCGGGGTTATTTTGGCCCCACTCACGTACCTAGTAAATATATTCATGCATCACCCGTTTTCAGACATATTGCTCCTGTTTTTCTTTTTCAGTTTTTACTTCGTTTCACAGCCGCTGTCGTTATTTTTAGTTAGGAGGTACATAAAAAGAGAGTCTGAGATTTCGGAGGCCCTCCGACTTACTAAGGGCATTACAGTTTTTTATAGTGTGGAATTCATATTCTGGGTTGCAATGTATGAATTAATGGCTTACATCGTTCATTAATAATGAACTCACTTCGACTTTAAGTAGCGTAAAAGATTAGTGCTGGCTGAAACTTATTAATTAAGACCTAGAATGCGGGGTATTCGCGAAAAGATCAATAATGCATTGAGGAAGACTATTCCAGCCAGTGAGGTACTGCGTGTTATGGAGTGGTATGACTCTATAGCACCTTCGTATGACGTCCTCTATGCTCGTGAGCAACGTAGTAAGTACGTATTAATAGACAAGATTCTAAAACGCATGAATGGTAGGGTTATGGATGTGGGTTGCGGTACGGCTGAATTCCCACGGTATGTTTGCGAAAGATATTCAAGGAACTGTTTTTACGTAGGTATTGACCTGAGCTTCAACTTGTTAAGTATTGCAAGAAGGAAGCTAGCTTCGATGACCAGCGACAGCAACTGTATTGCTGAGTTCATAGCGGGGGATCTGTTGTATCCGCCGATCAGGGATAGTGTAAAATTCAACTTTATTCTTCTAATGTCGGTTCTCCGCTCCACATATGGGGTGAGCTCGATCGTTAAGTTCTACGCTGAGAACTATCTAGGGAATGGGGGCCTGCTTGCATTGACCATAATGTACGAGAACGAGAACGGTGTTGTACATGGTAGCCTTTGCCCCGAAGGGGCTAGTTTTGCTGGTAAGGTGCGTAGGAATGAGGTAATATGCCTGATTACTAGGAGTGGAGGAGATGAAGGAGATGGAGGGTGAGGTTAAGTGATGGCATTCCGTAAGAAGTCGCTGACCTCCCTAGATGTAGCTGTCATAGTTAAGGAATTAGGTAATTTACTTACAGACAGCTTAATTTCTAACATCTATAGCATTAATGGAGGTGGGTACTTACTTAAAATAAAGACCTTAGAAGGTATTACAAGTTACTTGGCTGTAGAGCCTGCAGTTAGACTTCACTTAACAAAGTTCATACCTCCAGCAGGTACTTCAGGGCGCACGCCGTTGTTTAGGAGATTTCTTAGGGGGTCTAAAATAAGGTCGGTGAGACAGTATGAATTTGAACGAATAGTAACCATAGGGGTAACTAAAGGCGGTGTCGAAGTTGAAGTTATTGTAGAGTTGATACCGAGAGGGATCATAGCTGTCTTAGATAGTAGTCGGAAGGTTCTTGTATCCAGTGAAGATATCAAACTCCGCGATAGAAGGGTATATCCCGGGTTAACCTATGTTTTCCCGCCACTACTTCCTGATCCAAGGCGATTTAACGCCGGGCAGTGGTTAAGGGCAGTCTCAGATGTTAGTAATCTGGGTGCGGCCTTAGTTAAGAAGCTGGGCATACCGCCAGAGGTGGTTAATGAAGTATTGAATGAGGCTGAACGTAAATTAAAGCCTTCGGCAATGTCGTTGAGTGAGATAGCTAGGGTACGGGAGAGTATTTTAGCATTTATTGAGTCAGTCATAAGCAACCCCACGCCAGTAATCGTAAAGTGCCGTGACAACTACGTGTCATTTCATCCCTTCACACCCTCTAATGTGCCGTCAGATTGTGACGTATTGACTTTTTCACTATTTAATGAAGCAGTTGATGAGTACTATAGGGCTTTTTATGCATCAGAGCTGAGGGAGGTAGAAGAAAGGAGGATCTCTTCTGAAGCAGCTAAGTTAAGAGCGGTAATTGATAAAGCTGTTAGGGACCTGAGTAAATTGAAGAAGGAGTACTCTAAGGTTGAACTGGCACTCCAATTCTTCGAAGAAAAGTACGACATACTGGATGATGCATGGAAGTGTGTTAGAAGTATAGTGAAGTCTGCTGGCTGGGGTGAGGTGCTTAGGGCCTGTGGGTATGTCAGCAGAGTTGAACCTTCTAGTGGAGTATTTGAGGTTAGGATCGGGGAGAGAAGCATGCCCTTGAAGATTACTGAGGAAGTTCATGTGCAATATAGTAGGTTGAGAAAAAAGTATACTCGCTTGAAGGATAAGATAGCACAAGCTGAAAAACACATCAGTGAGTTAAAAAGGAAGCTTGAGAAGAAATCGGCGGTGCTTGACACTAAGGCAAGGATCAAACCACTGCTTAAGAAGGTTGAATGGTACACAAGCTATCACTGGATCATAACTTCTGGTGGGTTGTTCGCGATCGGTGGAAGAGATGCACAGCAAAATGAGAAGGTAGTTAAGAAGTACTTGGGTGATAGCGATATATTCGTACATGCTGAAGTTCATGGCGCATCAGCGTTCGTGCTTAAGTGCGGAGGCAACATACCTTCTGAGAAGGATATTTACGAAGTGTCTGTTCTTGCTGCATCCTATAGTAAGGGATGGAAGGTAGGTGTAGGTGCGCTGGACGTGTTCTGGGTTTGGGGCAGGCAAGTAAGTAAGTCCGCACCTCCAGGACAGTACCTGCCGAAGGGGGCTTTCATGATCTATGGGAAAAGGAACTACATAAAAAGTGTGCCCCTACGCTTAGCTATCGGTGTACAAGTAAGTAATAATAGGTACTTTGAGGTCATAACTGGCCCTGAGGACTTAGTTAGCAAGAGAGCTAGCAGTTATGCAGTACTGGTTCCGGGAAATACTCATCAAAGGAGGGTTGCTGCAGAGATAAGGGAGAAGCTCTATGCTGGTGATGAAAGGCTAAAAACGTTAACCCTGGACGACATTCTTGAGCGAGTACCCGGGCCCAGCACTATAGTTAAGCTAGTTGTGTAGGTACTAAATTCATTTAAATATTAAACCTCTGTTGACGGTAAAATTCATAGGGTGCAAATTTGCGTGTTAAGTATTTTGTAGATTCATTCTACCCTACTATTTTACCTAATGATCCCGCAACTAAAGCACGTGCACTCATGCGTGATTTGGGCCTCAGGATGATTCCCGTAGTCGACAGCTACTCCAGACTTCACGGTCTGATAAGAAGAGAGAACATACTCCTCATAACGTCAACACGTTCGAATGCACTGGCCAGAAACATAATGGATACTCCAGCTCTTTCATTTAAACCCGGTGAGGACGCCCTCAACGCGTTTAAGGTAATGATAGAGCTCGATGAGTGGTATGCTCCAGTTATTGATGGCATTAAGGGTAAGTTCATGGGCGTTCTTACGTTAGATAGCCTACTTAGGTACCTCATCAAAACAGGCCATGAAGCACTGAAATTTAGTGCTGAAGAAGTGATGAGCAGGGATGTTGAATATGTATACCCTGAGGATTTCATTAGCAGGCTGTGGCGCAAGATGACGCAGTTAAAATTCAGTGGATTTCCGGTCGTCAAGAATAAGAGTCTTATTACAGTGGGTATAATTACGCAGCATGACCTACTCAAGAAAGGGTATACTCGTGTAGAGTTAGAGTCTCCGTCAGGACCGAAGCACGGACCTAGAGTGAGAGACGCTATGACGACCCCCCCGATTACTGTTAAGCCTGAGGCGACACTAAGGGAGGTCGTATTGAAAATGGTTAAGTCTAATATAGGTAGGTTGCCTGTAGTTAATGATAAAATGAGTCTTGCTGGCATTATAGACCGCAGCGATATATGTAGGGCATTTCTCAGTAAAGAGCTGAGGTGAGCACGGAATGGTTAAGGTGTATATACCGCGTAGGGTCGTTGAACGCAATAGGTGGTTGAGAAGTGATGGCAAACCTAACTTCAAAGACCGTATTTACGCCAAGCCGCCAGAACTAGAGGTAATAGCGAATAAGGAAATACCTGTACTAAGCATGCAGGCTACAGTAATGAATGCGTGTGAGATCATGAGTTCATCAGGTGCTAGGTTAGTCCCAATTACAGATCCTGAGAGACGCCTCCTCGGCATAGTCACAGGCATGGACCTCGTCGATTACTTTGGCGGCGGCATAAAGTACACGATAGTTCAGAAAAATTACAACAGCAATATCTACTCTGCTCTATCAGCTTCACTTAGGGAGATAGCTAACACCAAGCCGTTGGTTATTGACGTTAAATCAAAGCTGCATGATCTTCTAAATCTAATGGTTAGCTACGGGGTCGGTGCTGTACCTGTGGTTAGCGGAGACAAGGTCGTGGGTGTAATAACTGAGGGTGAGTTAATAAAGTATTTAACTTCGAAGGTCGTGGGTGTTAGAGTAAGTGACGTAATGAGTGCAAGCGTAATCTCGCTAAGTTACAGCAGCACCTTAGATATAGCTATGAAGCTCATGGTGAACCTAGGTATAAGGAGGTTACCTGTTACTAGAAATAGCGACGTGGTCGGCATGCTCACGTGGAGGAATATAATAGACCTGTTTGGGAAGCACAAGGTGTTCGACATGCTGAGCAAGTACACCTTTGATGAAGTACACTCATTTCCTGTAGCTGACGTCATGGAGAAAAACATCGTAACTATTGAACCAGACAGCGACATAGGTGCTGTAGCAGCCAAGATGTCTGAGGAGGGGGTTGACTCACTGCTGGTTACCAAGAACGGCAGCACGATCGGTATTATAACAGAAAGAGATATTCTTTATGGTGTAGTAGTACGGTGATGTAGTCATGCCACCTAGAGTTGCATCATACATGAGCACTCCAGTTATAACAGCATCAAAAAACGATAACCTCGCGTACATCCGGAACTTGATGATACGCCATAAAGTAAGTAAGGTAGTCATTATCGATAACAGTAATGTCATAGGAATGATAAGTAGGAGTGACTTCATACGAGTAGTATTCAATAAGAGGAGATATATCAAGCCATTGACGAATATCCTAGCTTATGAGATAATGACGAGTCCAGTATACGCAATACAGCCAGGCAGAACCATTAAGGCAGCAGCACAAGCAATGCTTAAGCGCAATATAGGTTCACTGCTAGTTCTAGACAAAAACGGGAAGTTGCAGGGGATAATCACGAGGACTGACTTGGTAAGGGCTTATGCTGAGAGGTACTACGGATGCTATAAAGTATCTGACTTTATGAGTGATAAGGTCCCCATAGTTAATATGACGCACAGCCTGTACTACGTCATTGACCTTATGCAGGAGACTGGCTTAGGAAAGGCCGTTGTAGTGGAGGGGAATAAGCCCATAGGAGTTATAACGAAGGTAGATATTACGTTCCTGAATATACCAAGCCTGATTAGGAGTGGGTCAGTAAAATACTATAAACGCCCTGGGTATACTGGCAGGAGATTTAAAGGTATTGTCAGGATGTATACTATCCCGCTGGCAGGCGACCTAATGACTCCTGATCCGATTACTGTGCGTCCTGAAGAAGACCTGGCGATTGCCGCGGATATAATGGTTAAAAACAGGATAGGTACTTTACCCGTAATAAATAGTGAGGGGGATATAGTAGGTCTGTTAACGAAGAAGGATGTAATTAAGGCGTTAAGGAGGCTGTAATTGTGGACGTAGGCTTCCTAACTGTCGGTGAGGCAGGCACTAAGAAAGTCTTGAAATTAAGTAAAAATGATTCGATCTATAACGCGTTAAAAGAATTAAGGAAGTATAAGACCGATAGGGCTCTTATATATGAGGGCGGGGAGCTTGTGGGTATAGTGACTAAAAAAGATGTTGTGAAAAAGATTTCACTGTCAAAAAGTAAGTTTAGGAGGCTTCCTGTAACGCAGTTGCACCTGTCATCAATTATGGCATCGCCAGTACTAACGCTGCAGCATGGTGCTTCAGTACTTAAGGCAGCACGGATTATGTTGGAGAAGAACATCAGTAGTATACCTGTCACTAAGAAGGCTGAAGTTACTGCTTTATTTACTAAGTGGGATATCGCTAAATTACTAGTGAAGAGTGAGTTACCTGCTCAAAGCATAGCTACGTATCCTGTTAAGACGATCAATAAGTTCAGCTCAATAATTCATGCAAGGAGGCTGATCATTGATGAAGGTATTTCAACTCTGCCTGTTGTCGATGAAAATAACAGCTTAGTCGGTATCCTGACGATAGACGAATTAACTGATGCATTAGCTGACCTGATAAACATACTCGCTGAGGGCGGTTCTAAGGAAAGCCTTAGGCACGTAAGTGTGAGCGAGGTAATGCGGCCATTAGTACCCAGTGTCTGCAGTGATGAAGTCGTAGGTAGGGTTGCTACTCTGATGCTTAGTGAAGATGTGAGAGGAGTTGTTCTAGTTGATGAAGTGGGTAAAATTAATGGTATTGTAACTTTAACAGACCTGACCAGGCTTCTTGCAGAGAAGGCATCGCTATCAACTTAAATACTATATTAAATCTACTAGTTTTTCAGCCTCCTTAACTATACTTACTCCCTTACTTGCACCTATGACATCAGCACCGTAGAGAATTAAGTAAGCAGCATCTAAAGCAGTCCGTATCCCGCCAGCAGCCTTGATTCTTACAGTGTCTTTAACTACATTCTTAATTAACACTACATCCCCGATACTGACGCCACGTGTGCCAAAACCTGTATTTGTTTTTATGAAGTCTGCTCCTTGAGCAGCCACAATCCTCGATACCTCAGTAATTTCATTCATTGTTAAAATGCTTGTCTCAATTATGATCTTGATCGCCAGCCCTAACTCGTGCGCAAGCTTCACTAAGTTCTGTATCTCACTTGTTACTTCGTCATAAAGTCTCTCCTTGATGTATATTAAGTTAATAACTACATCTACCTCCTTACCTCCTCCCTCAGCAATGATGCTTATCTCCCTAGCTTTGGCTTCTAGGGGTGCGTACCCGTATGGGAAGCCCGCGACACCAACCACGGGTATCTTACTTATAGCTGAAACATGTTTAACTACTGACGGCGGCACTACCAATGCTCTGAAGCCGTACTTTTCCGATTCTTCTACGAAATTAATGTATTCCTTTAAGCTAGCATCGTATCTCAGCATTGTTTGGTCTATGTACATACTAATATTTTTGAGAATGTTCTTGACATCGCTGATTAATCCCTCAGTCAATCCAGTCACCAGTCTGTATTTTCTCTGGAATATACTTGTTTATTAAGAATCTGAGACCCTTGCTTGTTAACGCTTCTATTTCCAGCTTGGCTTTCTTACTTAGGAAAATCCCTATTTCATGCTCCCATCTCTTTGTTCTAAACCAACTGTAGTTCATTAGTTCCTTAGCTCTTTTTATGTCCTTATCTTTTGCTTTAATTATAAAGTTCTTTCTCTCTGCTTCAGACAGGTATGGTTTTTTCCTAAGCTTCCTACTACCGAAGATGTCCACCATAGATACTCCAAGAAACTTAGACTTTGGAGTAGCTAATCTCTCGCTTTCATAGGATAGTGTAATTGAGCCTACTTTAAATACACTGTATATGTACCATCCGTAGGGGTCGGCATCAGTTAATACATACACAGGTAAGCCTAATTCCTCGTTCAGCCTTCTAATAAATCTCCTGGTAGCTCTGTCTGGCTGACCAGCGCTGGTCACAAGTATTGCCTTATACTTCCTCCAGAAGCCAGCTCTATGGAGTTGCTGAAATACAGCGTCTTTCTCGATCACTAAGACGTACTCGGCGTCAACATCAACGAATTCAATAAAATCAGGTGTTGGCTCTATGGCATATGCGCCGTGCCCCATCTTGCTCAGGTCAATGATGTCATCGCCCGATTTAATCCTCATGTTACCCACTACCTTACCTTTCTCCTTACTTAATATTAGGAGCTCTTCCCTAAGCATATCAATGAACACTTCTATGTCCCTAATCACGGAGTCAGATTCTTTCTGCTCCTCCCAGGTATTTTCCTCAACGATCTTCTTCGAAGGCAGCTTTCTGTATCTTATTGTGTGCTTACCCCTGTAGTAGAGGTCTCTTATTGTTGGGTACTCATTATTCACTAAGGTGTCGTATATTATGCTAGCCATTAGAACTGTTTGCATAAA
>JAGGUC010000041.1 GCA_021158735.1 Desulfurococcales archaeon
ACAGTTAAGGTGCCAAAAAATACGGTCTTCGATAAGGAGCTGTATGAGTTAGCTCTCACAGAAGATCAAGTAAACGTAATCAAGTTGATAGAGGAACGTCTGCTACCTAAGGTCAAGAGAAGGCGGCGTGTGGCTCTTGTCGTCACAGCTGATAGAGGGAGAGGGAAGTCATCGGCTGTAGGTATAGGCATAGTGGGATTAATTAAGGAATTCCTTAAGCGTAAGAATAAGGTTAGAATTGCTGTAACCGCAAGAGATCCCCTATCGGTTCAGTCCTTAATGACTCTGGCATGTAAGGCGTCTGATGTACTAGGTCTGAAGTATAAGATAATAAAGAGGGACGAAAACATTATCGAGATCAAAGGAGATAGATTTAGTATAGAGTACTGGCAGCCATACACTGTTCTCAAGTTAAACGTAGATGTAGTTGTTGTTGATGAGGCTGCAGGAATACCGGTTCCACTCCTACATAAAATCTGGCTCAGGAATTTGAGAACAATATTCGCGACTACAATACATGGATATGAGGGTGCAGGTAGAGGATTCTCCATAAGATTTCTTGGGAGATTAAAGAATGATCCGAAAACTAACCTCATAATGTATGA
This sequence comes from Desulfurococcales archaeon, assembly GCA_021158735.1. GTDB lineage: Archaea > Thermoproteota > Thermoprotei_A > Sulfolobales > NBVN01 > B83-G16. The sequence continues at coordinate 606 of JAGGUC010000041.1, forward strand.
GATGAAAGAACCGATAAGGTACTCAGCAAACGATCCTATAGAGAAATTTCAATTTAATGTGTTACTATTAGATGCCGAGCCCGACGCCTTAGATGAGGACGACATCAAGGAAATAGAGGAAGAAAGCTTCGTATACGTTAAGTACGACCCTGAGTACTTGTTTTCTAAGGATGGTGAGGAGGAGCTTCGCTCATTATTTGGTATTTACGTGCTGGCGCACTATAGGAATGAACCAGATGACCTAGCCAGAATAGCTGACGCACCTCACCATAGCATAAGGGCACTGAAACTTAAGAAGTCTGGTAAGATCGTAGCTGCTGTACAACTGGCTGAGGAGGGTAGGATACCTAGCGACTTAATTAATGAGTTACTCGTAGGAGGTAAAATACCTGGTAATATAATACCTGACAGGCTACTTAAACATCTGAGATTGAGAGAATTTGGCAGGGGTCTTGGTTGGAGAATAGTTAGGATAGCAGTCCATACAGATGTTCAGGGTAGAGGAATCGGTTCCTTTCTACTTAAGAAAATTATTGAGGAAGCTAAGGAGCGCGGGTACGATTGGGTAGGAGCCGGTTTCGGAATTAGCAAAGAGCTAATTAACTTCTGGTTAAAGAACGGGTTCATGGTTCTTCACATATCGCCAGACAGGAACCCTGTTAGTGGTGAGTATACAGCGCTGGTGCTTCATCCACTGAGCAGTAAGTGGAGAGAACTGACCAAAATAGGAAATAATGAATTCTCTGTTAAATTAATTGAAAGTCTTCACGCCGTATACTACGACTTTGAGCCAGACACCATATACATGATGGCTAGGAAACAGCTTCGAAATGAAGATTATGCCGCTAAAATCGACCTGTCACCTACTCAGATCGAGAGGTTGAAGGTATATGTCACAGGTATTATGACCTTTGAGTCAGTATGTGATGCGGTTTCAATGCTGTCTAAGAAATTCTTGTTAATGGGTTTAGGCGGGTCATTAAGCGAGGAGGAGGGAATAGTAACTATTGCAAGAGTTCTTCAGGGGTGGGGTTGGGATAAAATATTTGAGGAGTATAGGATCGGGAAAGTGAGAGCTACAAACATACTGAGGCGGGCTGTATCTAAGATGTTAGAGAGTGTGTACTTTGTTCAAGTTAAACCTCCTGAAGTCTAATAGCAACTGCCTAAATCAAATTGAACAATATTCTTAAAATCTGATTTTCATAGAGACATAAGGGCAAGCTGTGAGCGGGTCTATAGAAGCATTATTTAGACCTAGGTCAGTAGCGGTAGTAGGAGCTTCAAGGCAACCAGGCAAGATCGGCTACGAAATTCTTGCAAATATTGTGAGGTACGGGTTTAAAGGGAAAGTATACCCTATAAATCCTAGAGCAGATAGAATATTGGGCTTGCGTGCCTACCCAAGCTTATCGTCAGTAAAGGATTCTGTGGACTTAGTAGTAGTTTCGGTTCCCGCGAAATATACCGTTAATGTAATGGATGAGGCTGGCGAAGTAGGAGCTAAAGCAGCTGCTGTAATTGCTTCAGGTTTTAAAGAAGTAGGTAATGTTGAATTAGAAATGGAACTCGTTAAGAGGGCGAAGAAGCACGGCATTAGAGTTCTAGGACCAAACATCTTTGGCGTAGTTTACACACCTTCAAGACTTAACGCATCATTCGGACCTACTAATGTCATACCAGGTCAAATAGCGTTTATTACTCAGTCGGGTGCCCTAGGAATAGCATTAATGGGTATGACTATAGTTGAGCGTATAGGGATTTCGGCAATAGTCAGTATCGGCAACAAGGCCGACATAGATGATTCTGATCTGCTGCAGTACTTTGTCGATGACCCCAACACTAAGGTGATTCTAATATATCTTGAGGGGGTCGAGGACGGCAAAAGATTCGTAAGTATAGCTCAAGAAGTAACTAAGAAGAAACCAATAATTGTAATTAAGGCCGGCAGGACGGAAGTCGGAGCTAAAGCTGTGGCGTCACACACAGGCTCTCTGGCAGGTAATGTCGTAATATACTTAACAGCATTTAAACAGGCGGGAATACTTCAAGCCAGAACAGTTGAGGAGGCTTTTGATTGGGCAAGAGCTATTTCATACCTACCAGAATACAAGGGAGGACCACTAGTTGTTGTAACTAACGGTGGCGGTGCAGGTGTCTTAGCAACCGACACATTAGCGGAAAGCGGTGTAAGACTTAAGGCACCACCAAAATCTCTAGTTCAAGAAGTAAGGAATTTCCTCCCGTCATTTGCGTCCTTAGGTAATCCAATTGATGTAACTGGCATGATAAGTAATGAGGGATATGTTAGGGCACTGGTTGCGGCATTAAAGAACCCTGATGTTGGGGCTGTATTAGGAATATACTGTCAGACAGCAGTTACTGACCCTACAGTAATAGCTAGCATACTCATCAAAGAAGTTAAGTTTATGGGGGGATTACCGAAGCCTCTGGTGTTGACGCTGATAGGAGGTGAAGAGTGCTACTGGGCAATAACTAAGTTAAACGCTAATGGTATCCCGGCATACTCCATGCCTGAGAGGGCAGCGTCTGTAATGGCTGCTATTATAAACTATAAGCGCTCTAGGAATGCAGTCTGTAAGAGGTTGGAGGAGCTTAAAGCAATATACCACTAATGCTTAAATATTCCCAATCCCCAACTTAACCGGTGAGGAGTATGGAGTACGTCTATGCGTCACTATTACTTCACTCAGCAGGTAAGGAAGTAAATGAGGAAAATCTAAAGAAGAT
>JAGGUC010000010.1 GCA_021158735.1 Desulfurococcales archaeon
CATAACATGCAAGTGGTACTAGATCGCCACCTACGACAGCATAGACGTAATTTTCCTTAAGTTCACTTAACTTACTTAATTCAATACACTCACCTCTAATATTTACGCAGTAGTCATTACTCACGTATTTTATTACTTCAGTAGTTAATCCCATGTCCAGCGTAGCCGTAATTGCTGACCTCCCCTCTCTGACGTTGCCCCATATCTTCATAGCTACCTTTCTGGTAAGTACTGGAACGTTCTTAGGTTTAAATACGTACCTGTACCTACCGGCCCACTGCAGGATACTGTCAATCACTAGAGTATGTCCCCCATAACTTAAGTAAGCCTAAAGTAATATTAACCGTCAGTGAGAGTGGATACCTAGATTTGCTGTAGTACTGAATTTTAATGCTCTTAGCGAAGCTCACTCAGAACCAGCTTCTTCAGCTAATCTACTATATTCAATATAGGCAAGCCCGAGTAGGTGGGATACCGCTCTTAAGTACCTCCTCAGGTCCCCTGACATGACTACATGGTGATTAGCTAAGGCGATTTGAGGGAAAACTTCTGCTGGGAAGTCCAGCTTTAGTACAGCCTGCGTTCTACACATTAAGTCATTCAACTGTCCGGACTCAAGCACTATTGTCTTCGCTGCTGCAATAGCCGTAAACTCGTAGTCAACTGACGCTAAGGTCACTTCCCTGTACTTTAACTCTCCAGTAAGTCCATAGGGATAGCCGGACTCGAAGTGGCTGATAGCTCTAGGATTCCTGAGTAACTCTAAGGCCGCCGTGCAGTGTGCTAGGTAGAGTTTACCCTCACTAATAGATGAGGGATTAGCGATCCAGCCACTCAATCCCGTAAGGTATTTCGAAAGCATCATCAAGAACAGTGCGTTCAAGTCTGCCTCACACCCTGCTATATATCCGTTACTGTTGAGTGCCGCAAGTGCAAGGCAGGGTGTCACCTTGTGCTTAATTAAGTACGGAAAGCAATTGACGGCTATGGCACTGTAGCCACCTCTCATAAATAGCTTCTTTAGCGCAGCATATATGGCTCCGATCTCCTTAAGCTGCCCTCCACTAGCACCTAATACATCACGTATTATCTCCAGAAACTCCTTGACATAAGTAGAATCTCTCTGCGACATAATTAAGGACTCAAACTCACTAGTGGATATAATACTGACTTCAGCATTAAAGGATCTCCTGAAGCACTCCACCTCATTGGACACTTCATCAAGTCCAACTAAGCATATCTTAGAATTCTTTATGGACGACACAGCTACAGTCGTTTTGAGTGCCTCACTTAAAACCCTCCTGCACTCACTGCCTTTCGGGTCATGACAAGTAAAAATCCATGAGAAAACCCCCTCTAACTCTAGCCTAGCCCTAGCTGATATAGCTGAGGGGAGGCTATTGTGTTCTCCATGAGCAATAAATACTGCCGAATCTACCCCCATGAAATGCATTAATGTTCGTGCCAGCCTGCTAGTACCTCCTGTTAAGAACACTAGCACGGGGTAATACCCCCTGAACTTTTTAGCTATGAATTCCACATCATTAATACCTGTCACTACCTCAGGTATTATGGTGGCTCCATCAAACATGCCTACGTACTCCTTAAGTATTTCTGCCATATCTCTAACGTATCCTTCACCATGTATTCTAGAAGCCAATTGAATTACGGCAATTTTACCCATTAGATACCCCGACTAATAGTCCATAACATAAAGAAATTAAACTTATACACCTAACTAATTACTTGAGTAAAGTGGAGGCAGTATGGAGGACGACCTCAACGTCCGTCAAGCACGAAGGAGTGACTTGAGAGAAATATACTTAATTGAAGTAAACTCTTTCCCCTACCCCTATCCCATTGAGGCCTTTCTAACATTCCTAATACTCTATCCTCAGTACTTCCTTGTAGCTGAGCATAACAATAGTATCGTAGGTTACGTAATCGGCTCCATAGATAGTGACGGGACAGGGCATATAATTTCACTTGCTGTGCACCCATCCTATAGGGGGAAGGGTATCGGCAAAAAACTACTTCTAACCGTGGAGAAGATAATGAAGGAAAACGGTGTTCACAGAATAAAGTTAGAGGTCTCAATAAATAATAAGGCTGCTTTAGCACTCTACAAGTCGGTTGGCTACAAGGTGGTGGGTATGGAGAGAAGCTATTACCCCGATGGTTCAGACGCGTACGTCATGTTTAAGGAACTTAGTAATTAATTTACCAACAACCTCACAGTACATTGGATGAGCATAGATTCTGGCTATACCCATAGATTCTGGGAGGTGATTAACTATAGAGCCAGCAAACTCGGTTATTTTTGCTGAGGCACCATTTATGAGCACCCTCACAGTTTCTTCATCAGAGACTATTGGAATTACCTCTATGTACGGGAGTGTGCTGTATTGAGGAATGCCTTGGTCTCTGACGTACTCAACAGCTCTGTTTATTGAGTCTTTAATGTCTGCTGGAACTGGGTTGGTGTTGCTGAAGCCTATCCACTCGTAAACTATTCTGAAGCCCTTCCTAGTAACATACATTCTGACGAGCTCCCTAAGTGATTCATCTCCAATACCCTTGCTAAGGACGTAGTTCAGTATACCACCTATATAGAAGTCGTCCCATGTGTGGAAGAGCCCCTTCCTTATTGAAGTTCTTATACCATCAACTGATGTGAAGGGCTCGAGTAAGTCCCTTAACTCTGTACTTTCACTTATTTTTTCGTAAATTAAAGCTATAAGTAATTGATATGACGTAATAGTCTTATGATAGTAGACAGTCCTGTACATGTGCAGTCTGGCTATGTAGAAGTTCTCCACAGCCTGAACAGCTTTTTGAGGCACAGCTATGTAGCCCTCTCTATCAACGGTTACTGTCTGAACTATTCTATCCAGGTCTATAAGCCCGTAAGCGACACCTGTATGGAGTGCATCACGGAGGAGGTAGTCAAGCCTATCTACATCCAGGTCACTGGAAAGCAACTCGTTGTATACTATCTCCCTATGTAGGCCAGCCACCACCGCTGCAACCTCCCTAGGCTCAAACCCGTACTCTGTTAGCACGCTAGCTATGTATGGGTCCTCTTCTATAACCCACCTGCTCAACTCCTCGTGCCTCAGCCTGAACTTACGCATGAAGTAATGCTCAACACCATGAGAGAAAGGCGTGTGACCCACATCATGAAGCAGTGCAGCGAGCTTAAGTAATTGAACATCTTCTCTAGAAATTAATTCTTCTTGTGCAAGTTTACTGGCTATTATCCCCATTAAGTGCATCACACCTAGAGAATGCGAGAACCTTGTGTGGACTGCACCGGGGTATACGTACCAGGCCTGCGCTAGCTGTTTAATTCTCCTTAGCCTCTGAAATGTCGGTGTATCAACAATCTTTAACTCTACTTCATTCAGTGGTATGTACCCATGTAACTCGTCGTAAATACTCTTAACTGCTGGTCTGCCACTCCAGTAGGTCCGCATGGACATCCCTTCACAAGTACTGTATGTATTAAGAAGTTAAATAACGTGTCCAATAGCCCTACCGCGAGTTCAAGCCTTCTCCTTTAAGCCGAATAAGTACTTGCTCAGAATCTTAGTTACTGCTTGAGCATCGCGGAGCGTTATGTTAGGCTTCCTCTTAAGTAACTCCTCAAGAGGGTCAGTGGGTCTAGGGTAAACATCATACCTCAGCATCGTATAAGAAGCCGCTATTTCCAGCGCTAATTCCAGCTTTATGTTCACCGACTTTAAGTCCTCGAGGAAATCCCTGATAGCTGATAGCTTTAAGTTCTCCTCACAAATACACTTTTCATGTATGCTCCCAGCTCTTAAGTCCTTCGCGAGACTTCTGGAATAGGGGCCCCTAACCCCCCACTTAAATCTGTAACCAAAGTGTAAATTGAAAACTTTCTGAGCAATATAAACGAGCCACTGAAGCACTGTACTAAGGAGTTGTTGGTTTTTGATATGGCTTACGAGTTCTTTAGCAAGTTGTAGAACACAGCATACATTACTCATAATCCCACATACATTTTTCTCATAACTGAACTATCTTATAAATAAAGCACCACTTACTTAAAACCACTTTTATTATAGGATTTATAGCTAGCGAGCCCAGCGGGTGTTACCTAATATTTGAAGCCGTGTAGTATAGATTAATTCACGGTGTCTTATGGATGTCTTACGTATTGCTAACACTACTGTCCACACCTACCTGACCAGAAGGACTGATATAGGCACGTTAACTATTACTGAGAGCGCTGTAGATCCTATGGCTATTTCTTCGGACACAGTCCTGCCTCTGGCCGCCACAATTATCAGGTCGTAATTACCTTCAATAGCTTCCTCAATGATTCTAGTGGCCGTTGACTGACTACTCCTGTCTAGATCCACTACCTTAATTCCTATGTCAATGCCAGCACTTAACGCCTCACTCTCTAATTTCTTCCTAACTATGTCTATGTTAAGTGAATTGTCATTAACTACGAATGCCGTGACTTTAGAGCCGTATCTTTTAGCGAAGTCTAAAGCTATCTTTAGTGCTCTTGTGCTTGCCGCTGATCCGTCGAATGGGAGTAATATTCTCCTAAAGAAGTAACTAACCTCATAGGTAGGCTCCCTAATATATGTCATAATAATCACCCCCTATTTCGGGTTCACAATCAATTAACCCTGCTGATTTTAAAACTTTCACTGCTTGCCACCAAAGAATTTCTTAGCTGATACCTTCAACGCCTGTACAGCAGGCAGTGGTTCCCCTGATAAAGCAACGAGTAACGCGCCGCCTCCTGTGGAAACATGCATCCCCTCTCTCCTAGCCTCCTTAATCATGGCTGCTAAGTGTCCACCACCTATAATAACGAACGCCTGGCTCTCAATAGCTGCTTTAAGCAGTTCCTCAGTACCTCGCCTAAACCTCGGGTCCTCAACATACCCAGCCGGGCCACGCATTACCACTATTTTAGCCTCCTTGATTAACTCGCTGTACATCTCTACAGTATAGGTACCTATGTCCAGAGGCTTACCCTCAACGCTAAATACAGGCTCCTCAACAACATCGTTACTATCTTTAAGTACTCTATAATCGTAGGGCGTATCTACTGGCGCACCTGATAGAAGAACCCTCCTCGCCCTTGGTACCAACGAGAAAAGCCCAGTCTCTTCGAGAACTCTCTTAACTGACCTACCGACCCTGCCACCCTTCGCAACGTGGAATGTAAGTCCTACAAGTCCGCAAGTGAGTATCCTATCCGCTATCTTCCTCTTTGTCAAGTACTCTATGATCCTTATGGTATCATGAACTTTAGCACCACCCAGCACAAACACCCTCGGTGGCGAGGAAGACTCCGTAATTCGTTCTAAAGCATCTAGCTCCCTCCGCATTAACTCACCAATAACTGAAGGTAGTACCAGTGGGAAGCCCACTATTGATGGCTGTGACCTGTGAGCCGTAGCAAACGCATCAAAAATAAAGTAGTTGAAGTGCTGTGAAAGCCTTCTAACGAGGTGTGTTCTAGACTGCACCTCAGGCGACGACTCGATCATTTCCTCCGACACAAATCTAACATTATCTAGCAACAGAACGTCACCCTGCTTAACCGACTTTATAGCCTGTATTGCAGCAGGTCCTATGACATCTTCAATAAACCTCACTTCAGACCCCAAGTACTTACTCAGAAGTTCCCTATGAGGATGCAATGATATGAAGTCCCTGCCACCAGGCCTGCCCTGATGCGTCACTAAGACTACGCCAGCCCCGTTATCAAGAAGTTTTTTGATAGTCGGTATGTGTGCCTTTATTCTTGCGTCATCAAGTATGGAGCCTCCCTCACCTATGGGGCAGTTAAAATCAACTCTAACTAGAGTTCGCCTATTGCCCAAGTCAATATCATCTATAGTGGGTAATCGCAGAGAATGCACCCATGACACCTAGAATATATTGAGGTTGAGGTACTTAATACTTTTTGATTTAGTCATATTTTTATAGTCACACTTACGTTAACACCACATTAATCCTTAAGTGTTAAGTCTTTGCAGGAATCAAAAGCAAAGCGGTATTTCAATGACTAAAGTATTTTAACTCTGCTGACTCACAAATTCACAGTCACATTAAGGCTAAAGCCACAATGTTATTTACTGCAAAGGAAATGATGTATCCTGGGTCCTTAATTTGAGGTTGTGGGGGCTAAGTCGTGAGGAGATCAGGAAGGCTCTAAGGCGTGGAGACATCACAGTCTGCGTGATCGGGCTTGGTGGTGTAGGGCTCGCTGTTGCCGCAGTGTGGCTGAGGCATGGCGCGCATGTGATTGGTGTAGATATTGATGAAGTGAAAGTTGGCTCACTTCGTGAGGGGAGAGTTCCGCATCCGGAGAGAGTCGTTAGGAACACCATATCTGAAGGTGTTCGAGACGGAAGTTTTACAGCGACAGCAAGCACATCTCAAGCAGTTAAGAAGTCAGATGTAATTGATGTCATAGTACCTCTTGTCTACCATGATGGTTTCCCAGACTTCAGCGCGCTTGATGACGCCTTCATTAAGATCTCCCGGAGTCTTGAGGTTGGGCACACCATAATCCTTGAGACTTCAGTACCTCCCGGAACCACAGAATTCAGGGTTAGGAGGATCCTCGAAGGTAACTCAGGTCTGTCGGCAGGTAAGGACTTCGCCTTAATATACTCGCCTGAGAGGGTTATGATAGGTCATGCGGTTGAGGACATTGAGCAGAGATACCCTAAGGTGGTCTCTGGCGTAGGGAAGAAGTCTCTAGATATTGCTGTAGCGCTCTATTCAAGTATCTGTAAGGCAGGTGTTAAGGTGGTTTCATCACCTAGGGTTGCTGAATTCGCTAAGCTTGCTGAGGGTATTTACAGGGACATAAATATAGCCTTAGCTAATGAACTTGCTAAACTAGCCAGGGTTTTAGGAGTGGACTTCAGTGAGGTCAGAGAAGCAGCTAATTCGCAGCCCTACTGCCACATACATAAGCCGGGAGCTGGTGTTGGAGGCCTCTGTATTCCAGTGTACCCTATGCTTATGGAGTGGACTGCTGAACTAAAAAGTATGCGCTTGGAGTTAGCGCTTACTGCAAGAACTATCAATAAGTTACAGCCCCTCTACCTCTCGTCACTTCTGCTTGAAGGGCTGGATACGGCTAAAATTGACTTAAATGGTGGTGTTAAGGTAGCTATACTTGGCTTAGCTTTTAGGGGTGACGTACCCTCAGCAGCTAAGTCACCTACATACGATCTAGCGAGGTCACTTAGTGAGCTAGGACTCAAGATAGCTGTTCATGACCCACTAATTAGTAAGGACGTGATATTAGAAGGACTGGGAATTAAGTTAAATAGTGACATAAGTCGCATACTTGAGGGTTGCTCAGCTATTATCGTAGCAACAGACCACTCACAATATAAGGAACTAAGTACGTATGATTTACTTAGGGCCTCAGGACTCACTAAGATCGTTATTGTAGATGGGAGAGACGTAATTAAGTTACGTAACTGTGGTGGACGAGTACTCTACACGAGTGTCAGCAAACCCTGGGTGTGGGTCTGAGTGCTGTAAGTATTTAGATTTAAGATCAATGTGCCATAAAGAACACTATGTGATTCACTACGTAATTAGTACATCACTAACTGCTTTATCTCTCCCATAGCGCTTAAAGTATTCTACTAGCTCGTTAATGGGCTCACTGATTATTATATACGGTATCGTAAGCATCTTTTTTCTCGTGTAATCCAGCATGTAGTAACTCCACTCCCGCACAATCCTAGCTTCACGAACCTTATCTAAAAACATGCTAAAGTTAAATACTTCATTAGCTGGAAGCGAACCAAGAATTAAGCCTACGCCCTCAATCGGGTTAAAGAGCGCGAAGTCAAAGTATGGGTGAGCAACGAGTACTCTACCTATCCTGTGTAATTCAGCAGGATTGCCGCGTAGCATGGCGGCCACGCTAACGCTGGCGTATTCTCGGAGTGGCGCTGAAACGAGCTTAACGCCCCTAATTACCCCTCTAGCCTCGATATGGTTCTTAAAATGTCTCAAAACTCTTATGTAGTTTATTGAAGTTACTGGTCTAAACTCCTTATTTAAATTCTCGGTTATTTTCTTTAATGAAATGAATGGGTTTTTCTCTAATTCCTTTATTATGAATAAGTCTATTTCATCAAACCTACTTCTCCTATATGTAGCTCCCGGGATAGCCTCCTTAGGGGAGGACTTAATAGTATTCAAGAGCTCATCCCAGTTAAGCCTTATTATATTAGCCTTAGGGTCATAGTACTTACGGAGGTTAGGCTTAGCTGATATTGAATACGTTAATTTTACGACCTCCATAGGTTCCCTTGGTAGCGCCCCTGCTAAACTATTCACGAGGGTCTCACTCATACCTCTGGGTACTAAATAGATGAGGAAGGTCCCCCAGGGGAGCAGTGGTGCGTAGTACCTAAGCGTACCTTTGAAAACACCTCCATAATCGACGTACTCATCAAGAACTACTGCAACTGCCTCAAGACCCAGCCTCAGTATATCTATATCAGCAGTAAACCTGAAGCCCTTTTCCTTCAGAACGTTCATGAACTTCCAAATAGTTGATGCATGAAGGCCCATATCTTCAGCTACCCTAGTAATTTCCGGTATATAGTCATAACTCTGCACCTGCTCAATGAAGTCTACGAGAGAGGGGTTTAATGCTCTCTTAGAATACTGCCTGAGTCTATCTAAGGTGTCACTAGCTGAAGACCTGTTGCCCAAAGACAAGGTACCCTGTATTATTCGCTAACTTTTATTTATAAGATTTACTAGTGGTATTACGCATGGAAAGTATTTATGTGTATTAGAGTTTACGATAAATTTAGATATGAGGGAAAATTTTATCAATTAAAATGTTTAAACATTCTCATGATGTTTATAAGCAATGACTAAAGTAATTACAAATTCTATTACTCCAAAATATTTATTTTATACAAGAATAACTATACTCCTCGGCATTTTCGCCACCCCTACCAAATTTTATTTAATTATACCTCCACTATAGTCCCTAATCTAGGATGTGGTTCATACCCAGGTAAATTCTTAATGTAGGTTATGAACTCCCTCGACTTAAGCTCTTTTATGAATGTTCTAACGCTTTTCTTTCCTAGCCTGTCTTTAGGAATTACGAAGTCGAAATACTCCCATGTTACTGGTATGAAGTTAAGCCCATATGCGGTAGCTACTGACCTAATAGCAAATCCTGCATCAGCTGCCCCACTCGTTACAGCTGAAGCAACTTCCTCATGTGTACTAACTTCTTCGTCGTACCCTTTTATTCTATCTCTGAGGACTTCTAAATCGATCTTCACCCCTAATCTAGCCGCCTGTTCAATAATGAATGTGTCAGCAAATACCCTTGTCCCCGAGCCTCGATTTCTGTTCACGTACTTCAGTGACCCGGTAATTAGTCCTTCAACTAGTTCCTCAAGTGTCTTGTCAGCTCCTAATCTGTGAACTATTCCTAGCTCCCTCCTGTAGCCTCTGACAAGCACGGTGTAATTCGTTAGCCAATATCTTTTAATGTACGTTATGTTGTATGTCTTTGTCTCTGGGTCATATAGATGTACTCCTGCAATATCAGCCTCCCCTAACGCCAAGGCTGCTAACCCGCATCCTGAACCCACCCATACGGCCTCTACCTCGGTAATACCAGATCTCTTAAGTAGACCCATCAAGTACTCAACAGCAGGGTCATGACTCCCCATGTACACTATGTCTGGTAGCTTAATACTGAAGTCCAACTCCCTGACATTAAATCTTGTCCTCGTTAATTTCTCAAAAAAGTTGGTGTAGGTCCTCAGCAGTTTTAAGCCTTCGTCAGTAAGTCTAGTGCCACCGCCTCCTCTACCACCGCGCTTTGCCTCAACGACCCTAGTGCCTAGTATCCGCTCAATTCTAGCTATGGTTTCCCATGCTCTTGAATAAGGCATCTCTAAAATCTTGGCTGCTCTTAAGATAGAGCCATGTTTTTCTATTAGAGCTAGAAGCCTTGCTGATGAGTCGTCCAGAACCGTGTGGCCATCGCATTCTAAAACAAGTACTATTCTAGGTGTGAATCTCCTGCTCAATTAAAGCCCGTGATCAACATATCATATACAGGTAATAATACCTAACCCATAATCAGTACTGATATTAATACCCAATTTACTGACGTTATAACTTCCTAAAACGTATTTAAAGTTCTTTCTAACTAATTTGGTGTGAGGTGTTGTGAATGAGGAAAATATCTGAAAGAATCAAGGAGCTTCCTCTCTCCCCGCACAGGCAACTTGTGGCTAAGGTTGATGAATTGAAGAGACAGGGAAGAACCGTATACAACTACTCTGCTGGTCAGCCAGGTCTCCCACCCGACCAAGAAGCTCTTAAAATATTTTATGAGAATGTAATGAAGAATCCATTCGACCACTTCAGGTATATGGGTTCTCAGGGATTGCTTAAGCTCAGGGAGGCTATTTCTGAAGATTTAAGGAGGTATGGCGGTATAGAGGTCAACCCAGACAATATAGCTGTAGTGACAGGTGGCATAGACGGCATAATACTAACCCTATACGCCATAACGGATCCTGGAGATGAAATACTGCTATTCGACCCGTGCTACAGCATGTACTGGGGAGCTGTAAAGTTCCTGAAGCTCAAGCCTAAGGCATGTAGAGAGTCAGTCGACACGGGATTCCAGCCTGATCCTGAGTGTATTAAGGAGTTAGTAAGCAATAAGACTGCAGCAATATTCTTTGCCAGTCCTGACAATCCCACGTCAAGAGTAATAAGTGAAGAAGTAGCTAAAACTGTGGCAGATCTAGCTGTAGAGAGGAAGATTTGGATTATATATGACGTGGCGTATAAGCACATTATCTATGAGGGACATCACATCTGGATGGAGAAATACGTCAGCGATCCTGAAATTCTGATTAACATAGCGTCTTTCTCAAAAGACATAGCGATACCTGGGGGGAGACTAGGTTACGTTTATGGTCCCAAGGAGGTTATTAAGGAAATAGTAAAGTTGAAGGGCTACTTGAGCATCACTGCACCAGTACCCATGCAGTGGTTTGCTTACTATTACTTGTCGAGCGGGCTGAAGGAAAAGTATCTTAGGGGTGCCCTTGAAGTCTATAAAAAGAGAAGGGATGCAGCCTATGAAGCATTCAAGAAGTACCTACCTGAGGCAAAAGTATGGAAGCCCCCAGCAAGCATGTACCTGTTTCCGGACATGAGCGCGTACCTAGAGCGGCTAAGTATGAACGACATAGACTTCACATTTAAGTTAGCTGAGTCAAAGGCTGTTGTAATGCTGCCAGGCTCAATATTTGGTGAGGCAGGAAAGAATCACATTAGGGTAACATTTGTGACACAGCCAGAAGAGAAACTAAAGAAAGGCATTCAATTACTAGCAGATTTCATTAATGAGTTAGAAAAAGAGTAAACTTTTAAAACACAACCCCCTACTAGAGGTATTTTGACTAGTTGCCGCTAACCTACTAGTGTTACACGCCAAGTACTTCCTTAATTAGTGCTGCCCTAACGTACATACCGTTCTTTGCCTGTTCGAAGTACTTAGCCTGCGGTAACTCATCAACACCTGAGTCAAGCTCCCAGACCCTGGGCAGTGGGTGCATTATTATTGGTATTCGCTTAAACTTGCTCAGGAACTCCTTATCGATCTTGTAACTCCCTTTAAGTCTCTCGTACTCACTAGGGTCCTTAAACCTCTCCTTCTGCAATCTAGTTACATAGAGTACATCTAGCTTTTCCATAACTTCGGATACATCGTTAACTTGATAGTATGTTACCTTCCCCTCAATATTCTTCAGCACTTCCTCTCTTATTTGAAGTACGTTCGGTGCAATGTAATATATTGTTATGTCATTAAATTTAGATAGTAGATAAGATAAGCTGCTTGGTGTTCTGCCGTACTTTAAGTCCCCCATAATACCTATTGTTAGCCCATCTACTTTTCCTAGTTCCCTCCACATGGTGTAGACATCAAGGAGTGCCTGAGTTGGGTGTTCATTAGGTCCGTCGCCGCCGTTAATTATTGGTGCCTTGATCATCCCAGCAATTTCCTCTGGGAAGTGGGGCTTCTTCTGCCTGAGAACTATTACGTCAGGATCGTAACCATCTATAATCTTTAGTGTGTCTACGTCGGTCTCGCCCTTAGCTAAGCTCGACGCACTTACCTCGAAGTCTATTACTTCACCACCGAGCCTTACCATGGCAAACTGAAAGCTCAGCTTAGTTCTCGTGCTGGGTTCCAGAAAGACAGTAGCCAACACTTTTCCTTTAGCATAGTCAAGAACGCCTTTCTCACTTATTTCCTTACGTAGCTGGTCGGCAAGTCGAAATAGCCCCTCTACCTCTGCTCTCTCAAATTGAAGAGCTGAAATTATATCTTTACCTTTTAACGAACTCAACCACTACCACCCTACATTGGTTAACTAGCTCAGCAGGGAATTAAAAGTTTTACTTAAGGCTTACTGATGTAGTTGCGAATAAGTGTGGAGGTAGAAAATAATTAATTAATTTTTATTAGACTTGCTTATTCTTACCTACGTGAAATTTTAGCTCCTCTGCAGCCCTCTTGATCGCCCTGACGATGTTCACGTAGCCAGTGCACCTGCAGAGGTTGCCGCGAATATATTCCCTTATGAAGTCCTCATCAGGTTCGGGATTTTCCTCAAGTAGCTTCTTAGCTACCAGTATGAAGCCCGGTATACAGTAGCCACACTGTATTGCACCTTCCTCAATAAATGCTCTCTGAACTACGTCAAGTTCACTATCCTTTGCAAGCCCTTCAGCAGTGACTACGTCCTTACCATCAACCTCAACTGCTAGCGTGAGACATGAGAGTACTGGCTCACCATCTAATAAGACAGTGCACGCACCACATTCCCCTATACCGCAACCGTACTTAGGACTCATGACACCCAGTTTTTCCCTTAGTACATTAAGCAGTAATTCATTATTTTCAACGTAAATACTGACGGGCCTACCGTTAAGTCTGAACCTGATTATTTTACCCATTAGCCCTCACCTCCCACTAATTCTTTCATAAGCCTTGAGGAGAGCGTCCTTAACAATCACCCCAGAAACCTCCCTTCTGTACTCTGCTGTTGACCTAATGTCTGTAATTGGCTTAACTTCAGTTTTAACTATCTCAGCAGCCTTCTCCAACGTCGCCTCACTTAATTCCTTACCTGTCAGGAACTCCTCAGTCTTGTAGGCCCTTATTGGTGTTGGTGCCACAGCACCCAACGCTATCTTAACTGACTTAACCACACCTTCCTCAGTCCTCAGGGCAACAGCTACATTTACCTTAGCTAGATCCATAGCTACTCTAGCAATCTTAATGAACGCCGACCCCGTACCTTCAGGCTGATAAGGTATCCAGATCTCAGCTAGTACTTCATCATGCTTAAGCACGGTCTTGCCCGGACCTAAGAAGAACTCACTAATGGGCACTAATTTCTCACCGTCCGGTCCCACTATTTTTAATTTAGCTTCGAACACCAGTAGCGGTGGCGCTGTGTCCGCTGCTGGCGAGGCATTACATAAGTTCCCACCGATCGTAGCCATATTCCTGATCTGTACGCCAGCCATAGACCTCACCGCCTCATAAAGAGCGACAAACCTCTTCCTTACGATACCTGACTTCTCGATCTCACGTAACTTAGTAGCTGCACCTATAGCTAAGTGGTCTCCCCGGTCCTCAATGAAGTTCAGCTCCTTAACTTTCTTGATATTAACTATGTATTTTGGCTCAATGAACCTCTGCTTCATCCTAACTATAAGGTCTGTCCCACCAGCAAGTATTCTCGCCTCACTACCATACTTGCTTAGCAATTCAACAACCTCTTTTACGGTCCTAGGCTCAAAGTACTCAAACTCCACTGGCAGTATGCGGGTATTTACTCTATTAACGTCTACTTTCGGTTTTAGGGGTTTTACAAATTTTCTTTCAGTCATAATTGTCCACCTCCTACTTTAACCCCCTTTCCTTAAGTGCCTTGAGTATTTTTTCAGGCGTTATGGGTAGTTCATATAACCTGACACCTATTGCGTTATAAATAGCGTTAGCCACGGCACCAGCCACGGGATTCAGTGCTGCTTCCCCAAGTCCCTTAGCTCCGAAGGGTCCTGTGGGCTCATGCGTGCTGGCGAATATTACTGTGAAGTCGTCTACCTTAGGTAGGTCTTGAGCAGTCATGATCTTGTAGTCGGTTATGAATCCCCTGCACATTAACTCCCCTGTTTCTGGATCATAGGGCGTGTCCTCAAGAACTGCCATGCCCCACCCCTGTGCAAATCCTCCATGGAGTTGCCCTGCAGCTAGGTCAGGGTTAATCACGGTACCGACGTCTGCACCTGCAACCACGCGGACAGGTCTTAATCTACCTGTTTCAGTATCTACTTCTACTTCAACGAAGTAGACTGTATATGCTGGCGGGGAGTTTGTTGCCCTATAGGATACTACTGCCGCTACGGACCCCCAGTTCCTCTGCCATGCCTCACGTGCCACCTCACCTACGGTTATCTTCTTATCAGGCATACCTTCGACATAGATGACTCCTTGACCCAATTCCTCATCAGGTTTTATATTCAGTGCTTCAGGGTTCACTACATCACCTAACAGCCTAACAGCATACTCGAGCAACTTCTTCTTAACCTCTCTCGCAGCCCTCCTAGCTGCTTCACCGCCAACGTAAGTACCCCTAGATGCATGAGTACATACATCATATACAGTTGTCTGCGTGTCTGCCCATATTATATTTATCTTTTCTAGTGGAACACCCAACTCCTCGGCAATGATCTTAGCATGGGCGTCAAGGGATCCACCACCGTGATCCTGCAGCGCTGTTATGTAGTCCACGCTGCCGTCCTCATTAATCTTTAATATACAGCCTGTGAAATCTATTACCTCACCTGATATCCTGCCTCCAGCTCCTGAGGTGTGGAATCCCCTGCCTAACCCAATTCCTCTCCTAAACCTCCCTTTCTGCTCACCTGGCTGAGGTCTATTGTACCAGCCAATCAGCTCGGCGCCCTTCTTGAGGAGTTCGGGCACTCCATCACTTTTGACTACAGACTTAACTGTTGGTCCCTGCCCCCAGAATAGATCTCCTCTACCTACGTAATTCTTGAGCCTGAGTTCAATAGGGTCAATGCCTAACGCTTCAGCAAGCTCATCAATGACGCTCTCAACTGCCCAGGTAATCTGAGGATTCCCGTACCCTCTAAATGCACATGCTGGAACCTTATTTGTATAGACTGCTATGCCCTTATACTTAATATTCTTCCACTTATACAGCGACACAAACCACCCAAGCAAACATCCCAGAAGTGGGTAGGCCTGGATCTGATGCCCTCCTATATCCATAGTATTCTCTAATTCCCCAGCCAAGATAGTGCCGTCCTTTCTCGCAGCTACCTTAAGTCTGAAGTACATTTGGTAGGAGCTGTGCTCATACATGTCTTCTTCTCTACTGAGAGCTATCTTGACTGGCCTACCAGCCTTGAGAGCGAGCGCCACAGCAACTAGGGTTACCAAGTTGGTTTGGATGCTGGAGCCGAATGAGCCCCCAATAGGTAACTTCTTAACGTTGACCTTACTCATTGGTATGTCAAATACTTGCGATATCAGTATTCTAGTATTATGTATGGTCTGTGTTGTGGTCCATACGGTAATGCCTCCATCCGGCTCCGGCTTTGCTACAGTAACCTTCGGCTCTAGCTGCATGTGGTACCTTCTGTTAGTCTTAAATGTTCTCTCAATAACCACGTCTGCCTCCTTAAACGCTTTTTCGACATCCCCCTCACTGTAGTCCAGTCTGCAAGCCACATTATTCTTTACAGTAATTTCCTTACTACCGAAGAGTATCTTATTATGTATTTTCGGCCTGCCGTCCTTCATGGACTCGAAAGGATCCAGCAGTGGTTCGAAGACCTCCCACTCGATCTTAATAGCCTCTACAGCCTTCTGGGCTAGCTCCTCGGTCTCAGCCGCAACAGCTGCCACATAATCCCCAACGTACTTAGGGTGGTCTGTCAGTACCTCCCAGTCCTTATAATTAACTCTGTCAGCACTCACTAACCTGATGTTAAACTTCTTTTTCGGTACATCCTTGAACGTAATTACAACAGCACCCATTTTTTCTGCTTCACTAACGTCAATGTTCTTAATTTTTGCGTGCGGGTACGGACTCTTCAGAATTCTGCCGTACAGCATACCCGGCAAGTAGATGTCGTACGTGTACCGCATCTGACCTGATACCTTAGCTACGCCATCCTTCCTAGGAGTCCTCTTTCCTATATATCTAAACCCTTCCTGCTTTAGGGAACTGCTCGCCACCGATCCCACAAGTGTAGTGCGTTAGGGGAGGGAAAAATACTTTAATGAAAGTTTATGGTGTTATACAAAATTATGGTGTAATTACGTAGTCGTGAGGTAATCAGCATTGTCAGCAACCTAGTGTTTAAGTTAGTGTTGCTGACGTATCGAGAAGTAAAGCTAACTTACTACTATAACCTATTTTAACTACTTACTTAACTTGATCACGGTGTTATTGATGTCAGGCTATGGAGGAAATGTCTTAGTTAAGGGTGGTACCTTAGTACTACCTGTGGGGCTGATTAAAGCTGATGTTCTAGTAGAAGATGGTGTAATAACAGCTATTGGGAGGGGATTAAGTGCTCAAGGTGTTGATCAGAGAATAGATGCTAGCGGTAAACTAGTCTTACCAGGCATTATAGACGAGCACGTCCACATGAGGGAGCCAGGACTAACGCATAAGGATAACTTCACAAATGGCACTAAAGCAGCAGCGGCAGGCGGCGTAACTACCGTGCTAGAAATGCCCAACACACTCCCACCAGTAGATAGTAGGAGGGTATTTGAGGAAAAGAAGGTCTTACTGGAGCCTAAGGCGTACGTTGACTTCGGACTTTACGGGGTAATACACGACTCCAACGCAGATAATTTTGATGAGTTAGTTCATGCTGGTGCAGTAGGCTTTAAGATATTCATGGGTCCCACCACAGGCAACATCCCGTCACCAAGTGACGGAACTCTCTACGAAATACTCCTTAAGTCAGCTAAATACGGTGTAACACTAGCGTTTCACGCAGAAAACTGGGACCTAGTAAAGCACTTCACCTCTAAGATCAAGTCGAGTGGAAGAAGCGACCCGAGAGCTCACCTGGAAGCTAGGCCAGTAATTTGTGAAGTAGAAGCTATTCAGAAGCTTATACTGTTCTCGAAGAAAACCGGAGGAAGAGTACACATAGTACATATGAGTGCTGAAGAAGGTGTGGAACTACTAAAGCAGGCTATATTTGAGGGACTTAACGTTACTGGTGAAACATGTCCGCACTACCTCACCCTAACGGCAGATGATTACAGTAAGTACGGAAACTTAATGAAGGTCAACCCACCAGTACGTGAGAAGCACCATCAGGATGCTTTATGGAATGCCGTAAAGAAGGGAGTAATATGTGCCTTAGGCTCTGACCACGCACCGCATACTAGGGAGGAGAAACTGAAGGAAGTCTGGGAGGCATCAGCTGGCTTTACTGGCGTCCAGACATTCCTACCCTTAATGCTGGACCAAGCCCTAAGAGGTAAACTCCCGCTAACTAAGATATCTGAATTAATGAGCGTGAACCCAGCAAAGCTCTTCGGTATATACCCGAGAAAAGGAACCCTGAGAGTAGGGTCAGACGGCGACTTAGTAATAGTTGACCCTAATGGTGAGACGGTCATAAGTGAGGAGAACTTATATGCCAAATATCCCGTCACCCCATTTATAGGGTGGAGACTGAAGGGTGAGGTGAAGTACACGATCCTGCGAGGGACGATCATAGCGGTTAATGGTAAAGTAGTGGGTGAAGCAAGAGGCAGGTGGGTAAGCAGAATACAGGTAGAGAATTAATGATTACTATTAAGCAAAATAAATCCAATTTTCCCCACAATTAATTAACTATTCAATATACACATTACCTAATCTCATACATCATGACAACAAGCTAACTCTACTTACTAGCCTCTGAATTTGTAATCGATAGCAAGCTTAAGATCCTTATCTGATTTCTTTAGGGTCACTAGGTAAAACCTCCCATTAAGCACTAATGTCTCAAGCACCACATAACCTTTCTTACCCAACTCATTAATTAAGTGCTGGATCCGTACTGGCGCGAACCCGCACTCATAGACAGCTATGTTATTGAGGTCGACACCCACATCATCTGCAAGTTCCTTTAAGTTACTGAGTAACTCCTGTCTTAGGTCAGGTGCTAGCTTATTTAGGTCAACTGCCTGCAACACTGCCAGCCTAATTAATCACCAAGCAAAGACTTAAATTTTTATTTCCTCAATTACTAGAGTATCACACCTCATGAAGCACGACCCTGTACTACTATGAAGATATGCAATATCTTAAATAAGTACAATATAATTACATGTAAGTATTTATATTTATGTTAGTTGAATTTAGTAATGTAAAAAGCAACTGTAAATTCCTCCTCAAGTTATTTTTCCACTAGTTATCAAGTGTATTCAATGATAAGGTTTATTTTTGGGCGGCGGAATTACTACCCGAGTTCAGGTGAAATCATGGCCTCGATGGAGGATCCATATGTACTAATAGATAAGTGGCTTAGGGCTAAGGAATTCATTGTTGTCGGCAAGGGCGTGGCAAGGGCTGATGCTCTCGAGAAAGCCTTAGGTAAAGCAAAGTATGTTGAGGACTACTTCCAGTCAGGCTTCCTGTTTATAAAGCAGGTGCTGAGTACTGAGCCTCACGCCAAAATAAAGGGAATTAATGTGGAGGAAGCGCTGAGGAAGCCTAAGGTTGTTAAGGTTATTACTGCATCTGATATACCCGGTGAAAATCAGGTAGGGTATGCACTGCCTGATCAACCCCTACTAGCAGAAGGTAAGGTGAGGTTTCATGGCGAGGTAGTTGCACTGGTTGTTGCTGAGGATATAGATGCGGCTTTAGAAGCTAGTGAGTTCGTACGTATTAATTACGAACCACTTCCGCACATCTTAGACCCACTAGAGGCTCTACAGCGCAAGGATGTCCTAGTTCATGAAGAGGTAGGTAGCAACATAGCATTCAGGACACGGATTAGGAAGGGTAATGTTGAAGAGGGCTTCAGTAAGGCGGACGTTATTGTTGAGAATGAGTATAGAACACATCATCAGGACCACCTGTACCTAGAGCCTGAAGGAGCCTTAGCTATTCCGGGATTAGATGGTAGACTAACCGTAATAACGGCTGCTCAGTACCCACACTTAGCTCAGTCAATTATAGCACGGGTACTAGGTGTGCCAGCAAGTGACATTAAAGTCATAGTACCGTACATGGGCGGTGGCTTCGGCGGTAAGGATGACGAAGGTCCGCTCACGGCTGCTAAAGCAGCTCTAGCAGCCTACCTAACAGGCCAGCCTTCATTCATACTGTACACTAGGGAAGAATCTATGAGGTCACATCCGAAGAGAGAGGCAACAATAATCAAGTATAAGTCCGGTGCTTCAAGAGACGGTAAGTTAACGGCCATAGATGTAACAATAGTTCACGATACTGGTGCATATGCTAATAGAGGACCATTCATTCTGTGGAGAGCTACCGTGCATGCTTCTGGACCGTACCACATACCACACGCTAAGGTGGATGGTTACTGTGTGTATACTAATAAGGTGTACCAGGGCTCATTCAGAGGGTTCGGTAACCCATCAGTTCAATTTGCTGCTGAAGCTCAGATGGATGAGTTAGCTAGGAAGCTGGGCATAGATCCTGTTGAGTTTAGGTTGAGAAATATGTTGAGGCCCGGACTAACAACAATTACTAATCAACTACTAGATCATTCTGCAGGTATTGCCGATGCTGTCGAGCAGTTAGCTAAGGTGTCAGGGTGGTACAGTAAGAGGAGGGAGTACGGCGTCAGTACTGGTAGATTTAGGAGAGGGATCGGGATAGGTGTTGCATGGCATGGTATCAGTACCAGCAGAGGCGTTCCTGACTGGTCTAATGCCTATATTAAGATAGATAAGGATGGCTCAGTCACTGCTTTCACCGGAATAGTTGAGATGGGTCAGGGCTCACCAACATCATCTCACAGGCAAATAGTAGCTGAAGTACTTGGTGCACCTATCGAGAAGATCAAGGTCACGTTCGGTACTAGCGATGCTCCGGACGGCGGGGCAACACACGCATCCAGGGGAACCAGTATTGGAGCTATTGGAGTACTTGTTGCTGCTGCAAAAATACGTGAACGCCTTAATAAATTAGCATCAGAGCTTCTTAACTGCTCACCTGACGAGGTAGTGATTAAGGAGGGCAAGGTATATGTGAGAGGCGATATAGAAAGAACGATAACATGGGAGGAACTCATTAAGCATGCTTACTCACGCGGCGTTGACCTATCAGCTACTGGCTACTTCTTCCTGCCTAAAGGAAAGTTTGATGACACGGTAGGGCAGGGACAGGCCTATCCTGCATTCAGCTATGTTGCAATGATCGCTGAAGTCGAGGTAGACACTGAAACTGGTAAGGTACGTGTACTCAAGGTCTGGCCAGCACTGGCTGCAGGTAGGATAATTAATCCTCAGCAGGTTGAGGGTCAGATAGAGGGTGCTGCAGTTCAGGGTATGGGATACGTACTCATGGAGCAGCTCGTGTTCGATGATAAGGGAAGACTTCTTAACCCAGACTTAACAGACTATGTAGTACCTACAGCATTAGATGTACCTGAGATAGCAAAGCCAGTATATGTCGAGGACCTGTTTAAGTACGGGCCCTTCGGTGCTAAAGGAGTTGGTGAAATGGCGCTAATACCTGCTCCTGCGGCAATAGCTAATGCTGTCTCCCATGCGTTAGGAGTGAGGATAACTAAATTACCGATAACGCCTGAGGCAGTGTACTTCGAAGTAAAGAAGCATGGATTAATTAAGTAAGGTGGGGTGGTTCCTCATGTTCTATCGGATACCTAAATTCAATTATTACAGAGCTAGTACATTAGATGAAGCATTGGACCTCGTAAGCAGTTTAAACGACTTTAAGGTGCTTGCAGGCGGTACGGACTTAGTAATAGATCTTAAGGTCAGGAGGTACACAGTAAAGAATGTAGTTGATATATCGAGAATTAAAGAACTAGACTACATTGCTGATGACGGAGATAGAGTGAGGATAGGTGCATTGACCAAGTTACAATCAATAGCTGATTCACCCATAATTAGAGAGAAAGTCCCTGTACTAGCTGATGCAGTTAGGGAAATGGCATCATGGCAGATCAGAAACATTGCTACGATCGGTGGGAACTTATGTAATGCCTCGCCAGCAGCAGACACAGCGCCACCGCTCTATGTGCTTAATGCCACCTTGAGATTAGTAAGTAAGGAAGGTGAGAGAGAAGTACCGATTGCAGAGTTCTTCTTGGGGCCTAGGAAAACAGCGCTAAGAAGCAAGGAATTACTCAAGGAGATAGTAATTCCTCATGAGCCTGGCTGCGGCGCAAGCTTCCTAAAACTAGGTAGGAGGAATTCATTTACATTATCAGTAGTTGCTGTTGCCACACTAGTTAAGGTAGTTGAAAATAAGTTCGCGGACGTTAGGATAGCCCTCAATTCAGTAGCTCCAACACCTGTCAGGGCCAGGAAAGCAGAGGAATATCTTAAAGGTAAAGAGGTGAGCCTCGACAATATTACGGAGGCCGCGAAGTTAGTACTACATGACATTTCCCCCATAAGCGATGTTAGGGCGTCAGCTGAGTATAGGAAGGATATGTCTGTAGTACTTACGAGGGACTCCTTAATTAAGTCACTCGAACGTATAGGTATTAAGGTTTAGAGGTGATGTATGTGAAGGTCTCATTTAAACTCAATGGAGAAGACGTGACCGTAGATGTCGAGCCAAACGAGATACTATTGGATACTCTTAGACTCAAGCTAGGGATTAAGAGCGTGAAGAGGGGCTGTGAAAGAGCAGAGTGCGGTGCCTGTACTGTACTGCTTAATGGCTCTCCTGTGTACTCATGCACGTTATTAACCGTACAGATTGACGGCAAGGAGGTAAGGACATTGGAGGGTATTCAGGACACACCTGAAGTAAAAGCGCTTGTCAGCAAATTTGTTGAAGCAGGAGCTGTGCAGTGCGGCTTCTGCACACCTGGGTTCATAGTGACTGCTTACGCAATGATAAAGAAAGGCGTTGAACCCACTTCAGAGAACATAAAGAAAGCACTTGAGGGTAACATCTGTAGATGCACTGGGTATAAAAAGATAATAGATGCCGTGACTAAAGCTATAGAATCAGTAAAGTAACTACATTTTTCCCATAATTTCCTTGCTTAAACATAGCAGTGAAGTATTAGGGACGAATGAAAGGGTTTTTACCTAATTATATTATCGAGTGATTGTTATAAAAGTAAATTAAATATTGTAACTTCAGGTTAATTTTACTTTTACCTATATTTAATTCAGGTTGACATAGGAAAATTTATTTAGGTAACGGAAGAACTTCATCTGTGGTGTTACAAGTGAAAAACCTTCACCGTGGAGTTTCAAAGGCTGTCATTGCAGCATTGATAGTTGTCATAATTGTAATCGCAGGTATTGCGGGCTACTTAGCTACAAGACCGGCACCAACACCTACCACAACACCTACTACCTCGCCGACACCAACATCAACAACTCCCACAGCCACCACAACGCCAACACCCACTGAAACAACACCTACCACAACCACACCAACAGTTACGAAACCCAAGATCAAGGAAGTCGTCATAGGCCTTATAGA
>JAGGUC010000005.1 GCA_021158735.1 Desulfurococcales archaeon
AGATACCGGTAGCTGAATCAATGGACTTAGCTGAGGCATTAAGGAGTGCCACAGCAGGTAGGGCATTCTGGGGAACAGAATTCAGTAGGTGGGCACCAGTACCCGACTCTCTATTACTTGACCTAGTCAGGAAGATCAGGGAGAGGAAAGGGCTGAGACCTGAGCCGCCGAGACCTGAGGACTTCATATCACCGTATTAAAAGTAAATTTTAATATACAGTGTAGCGGACGAGGACTATTAGCTCCCAAATTAATATTGAAGTCTATTTCACATTAAGCTCTCTCAGGAGGGCTCTGACGGCATACCTTATTGCTTCCGCCGAGGAGTACTTAGGGCTCCATCCCAGCGACTTCAGCTTACTGTTATCAAGCAACATGAACTTGACATCACCTACCCAGCCTCTACCATCTTCTGTGACCTTCTTATACGTGAACTCAACATTACCCAGACCCATCTCCTCAACAACAATTTCCGCTATATCATTGACTGTTATCCAGTCGTTATTCCCTACATTAAATACTGCGTAGCTACTTCCTGAATGAACTAAGTAATTCAGTGAGTAATCAATGGCGGACAGTAGGTCGTGAACGTGAAGGTAGGACTTCCTCTGTGTGCCATCCCCTAATATTTCAAGCACCTCAGGATTTGACTTCAACTTCCTGATGAAGTCCACGATAACTCCGTGAGTCTGCCTCGGCCCTACTATGTTTGCAAACCTCAAAATCAGTGATTTAATACCGTATAATTTACTATACGTAACTATTAGGTACTCGCAGGCTAGCTTAGCAGCACCATACACAGAAATGGGTTCCAATGGCTGGTAGTCTTCAGGTGTTGGAAACTTTTCGGCGTCTCCGTAGACAGTGGAGGAGCTCGCGAATATGAGAAGGTCAATATTATTAATCCTGCACTGCTCTAGCACATTGAAGGTGGCCAAGATATTTTCATCAAAGTGAACTTTAGGATTGGTTACTGAAACCCTAACCTCAGGATTCGCAGCAAAATGATATACTGCATCAGCGTCCCTAAAGTATCTTCCCCACCTACTAGCACAGCACTTTAGATCCGCCTTAATGAACCTCACCTTGTCTGAGTCGATAAGGTGAGATATGTTTGATGTCCTACCTGAGGACAGATTGTCTAAGACAATCACTTCATGCCCGCTAGACACAAGTTTTTCAGTAAGGTGGGACCCTATGAAGCCAGCACCACCCGTTACGACCGCCTTCACCTAACGACACCACTCAAGCTACAGGTTGTCGAGAAACCTAGTGTCCGCTCTGAAGTATTGATGATGTTATTTTATCTACTAGACCTAGCACATTATCTAAGCTACTCTCGCTGGGGTTCTTGTACTTAATTATGATGTGATTCCCCCTCAGCGATATCAGCAATTTCTCACTTATCTCCCTCGGAATTGAAGATATTATTTTCACAAAACTAAGGTCTTTCTTGTGTAGGCACACCCTCAGCGTATGTCCTAGGTCCGTCTCAAGTACTAGCATTCCAAGGCCGTTGCTCCTGCATAGCTTTAGAAGTAGGTCGTAGGCTATGGGCTTCAGCATACTGAAGTTCTGCCTTACGAAATCATCATTGAATTTTGTTGAGACCACCAGCAAAGGTATGGTATCGTACTTAACGTAATGTTCTTCCTTAATTAACCTACCAGCAATCCTTAAGGCTTCGTCGAATTTTGCAGCTTCTCTAACTACTGTCTCAGGCAATTTGAGCGACCTGGTCTTAATGGCATTTAATGCGAAGTTATACATCTCTCTTCTAAATTCCTTGTTGTTGTAGTTCATTTTTAGTGCTTTGTACATTATTTTACCTACACGTGATAGCTTGTCTAATCTAACTTCATTCATATTGACTATGTCATTGAGGAGCTGGTCTGGAACATCAATTTTTTCATTTAGTGTCAGCACATATTCAAGTACTGTTTCAGTAACAGATCTTACATTAGCGAACTTCATTATGATCTCAGACCTGCCTGATCCGTCATACCTGAATATGATGCCCAGCTTCTTATCTCCGAAGAACTTTACAGCTGTGGTATTCCTGAGAATAGCGCCTTCCCTATGGCTTATGCCGATCGAGTATGCTCCACTGATGATCAGGCTCTTCACTTCCTGGGGTGATGGGAACTCAATGAAGGCTCTTTTTCCTTTCTTTATCAGTGCCGTAGCCAGTACAGCGGAACCCACTACTTCATCCCATGTCCACCCAGAGTATATTGTAGTGCTTGTACTCACGCTTTCACCCAGTGCACCGTGGATTTAGTTCTACTTTGAATTACTATTTGCTTAATTACACTGCCGAGCTTCATGATCTATTTCCCCTATGCATACTTCCCCATGCCATGCCTCAATACTAGAGTCATTACCCGTATATATAATTCTTGTTCTCCAATACATAAATGTGTTTAGGTACTAGTGGTTGCCCGTGCTTTATCTTTTGGTATCTATGGGTGTTTTGGAAGCTTGCACGGGCTTCTCCCTCAACCACCTCATCTGGTTTTGGTGGTTTATCGGGGGCTGCATCCCCACACACCACAGAGCC
>JAGGUC010000094.1 GCA_021158735.1 Desulfurococcales archaeon
CAGGTAAGGAAGTAAATGAGGAAAATCTAAAGAAGATACTGGAGGTAGCAGGTATTCAAGTAGATGAGGCCAGGGTAAAGATGGTGGTGGCAGCTCTTAAGGAAGTAAACATTGATGAGGTAATTAAGCAGGCTACGGCAATGCCAGTAG
This sequence comes from Desulfurococcales archaeon, assembly GCA_021158735.1. Taxonomy (GTDB): domain Archaea; phylum Thermoproteota; class Thermoprotei_A; order Sulfolobales; family NBVN01; genus B83-G16. The sequence continues at coordinate 151 of JAGGUC010000094.1, forward strand.
CACCCGCTGTTGCACCTGCTCAGGCACCGCAGCCTCAGGCTGCTCCGGCTGAGGAGAAGGAGGAAGAGGAGGAGAAGGAGGAGGTTAGTGAGGAGGAGATTGCTGAAGGAATATCATCACTATTCGGGTAAAAAGATTCATGAACTTTTGTACTAATTCTTAGTCTGAAGAATTTTTGCTAATATAAGAGTGTTGGTAACATTGAGCAGTCAGCTAGGTACAGAGATGTGAGGTGGCTTAATTAACTAATAAAGTCCCTACTGCTGGTGAACATTAAGGAGATGAGTAATCAGGGTGCGTATTAGTGGAAGTAAATCTTATTGGTTTTGATAGTATTGGAGTTAGATCCATGGCGAGTGCGGTATATACTGATGATGTGAGTATTTTTATCGACCCTGCAGTGTCTCTTGCTCCATGGCGATTTTCTCTTAGGCCCCACCCGCGTGAAGTTAAGCAACTTGAAATTGTGGCTTCAAAAATACATGAGGTTGCTAAGGACGTAGATATAATTATAATTACTCACTATCATTACGACCACCATGACCCTGGAAGACACGTTTCAATTGATATATATAATGGTAAGACAGTGATCTTAAAAGACCCGCAAAACAATATTAATGTCTCCCAGAGGATAAGAGCTTCTAAATTTATTAAACTAATAAGTGAAAGGGCCAAGAAGATACTTATTGGTGATGGCAGAGAATTCACATGCGGTAAAACAAAAATAATAATATCAAGGCCTGTTCCGCACGGAATCGATACTAGATTAGGTTATGTAACTGAGGTTCTTATAGATGACAGTGAATACAGAATTATACATACTTCAGATGTTGAGGGACCTGTAACATTTCATGCTGTTGATTTCATTCTCAAGAATAAACCCAGCTTAATAATCGTTGATGGCCCGCCCACGTACTTGGTTGGACGGCACTTTACTGAGGAAGTAGTAAATAAGTCCATTTCATATTTAGCAAAAATAATATCATCCTTAAGTAATTTAGTGGCGGTTGTAGATCATCACCTATTGAGAGATCTTGCCTATAAAAAATTTTATGACGAAGTACTGAAGCGCTGTCTTAGTGTTAAGGCGAAAATAATGTGTGCAGCAGAATTTATGGGGATGGAACCAATGCTACTAGAGGCTAGGCGTAGAGAACTGTATAGTGCAGAGCCTGGAAGTGGGAAAGGTGAGTAAGGGCTATAACCCCGTAAGAATCGCGGATGAAGTAAAAAAACATGTAACTAAAATTAGTGGAGGTATAGAACTTAGACGGTACTATAGATTCAGAGGTGGCAGATGGTATGGGGGGATTGCTACTGGCGATGTAATAGGTTGTAACATGAAGTGCAAGTTCTGCTGGTCCTGGCACTTTAAAGACAGGTATGACTTAGGAGAGTTATTAACACCTGAGGAGGCAGCTGAGAGGTTAGTTAAAATAGCAAGAACTAACAATTATTCGCAGGTAAGGGTGAGCGGAGGTGAGCCCACCATCTCCAGAGAGCACTTGCTACGCCTTATTAGTGCTGTGGAGGAAAGCGGGCTAACCTTCATAGTTGAGACTAATGGAATACTTCTAGGATATAATAGAGGGTATGCTAATGAATTGGCAAACTTTTCGAATGTTGTGATCAGGGTATCATTTAAGGGGGTAACAGCAGATGAATTTAACAAGCTTACGGGAGCTGATAAAAATTACTTCGAACTACAGTTTAAGGCGCTAGAAAATTTAGTAAATGCCGGACTGAAACCAGGACATGAAGTTTACGCTGCAGCTATGATCTCGTTTAGTAATGAGAGGGATATTGCAAAATTCGTTATGAGGCTAGCTGAAATAAGTCCAGAGCTAGTGGATGTTGACTGGGAGTTAGTGATAATGTACCCGCACGTTAGAAGGCTACTTGAACTAAATGGTTTGAAGCCTAAGAGATGGGTAGATCCTAATAAAATCCCTAGGTCTATGATATAATAGTCGATAATAACGATGTAAGGTGGTGTGGTCAGTGAAGCTTCAAGAGCTTGAGGAATACATACATTCGCATTACACGGAACTCTACGAGGAGTGCAGAGGATTCTGCAAGGAGAGCGACGCAGGTGGTGTAATAAGGCTTCAGGAACTAAGGCTTTATGAAGGCTGTATTTACTGTATCGTGAGAACTGCTGTGGATCATCTTAACGTTCCTACAATTATTATTCCTTTGAAGAATGGTAGGACTATGGAGCTAGTAAGGCTAAGTGACTACATACTAGAGTTCAGTGAAGAGTTCGTACAGGTATTTGATGTTGAAAACTTCATTAGTGAATTGACTGACTATCTGGAATTCGGGTTGTTATCGGACGATGAGATATCGCTAATAAGGGAGTGGCTTTTGGGGCAGGAACACATGTGATTGTTGGAGGTACTTATGTGTTATTGTTCTACAGATGCTTGAGCAGGTACTTCCATTCATTGTAGTGTAACTATAACTTCACATAGAATACTAACGATCACTTAAGGAGAAGTGGAAGTTAGTAAGAGTACTATATAACGTAATAGTAAATACTACCTCAGATATTTTTCTAAGCGGGTGTGAATAGTGAATGAATACGAATTCGTATTTTGTGTTCCGACGAGACTAATCTACGGTAGAGGAAAGCTAAATGAGATTGGCCTGTACACACTCTCGCTGGGGCTACGTAAGGTAGCGGTAATTACTACGGCAGGAGGGTCCATGAGAAGGTACGGCTACATTGACCGGCTAGTAGCATCCTTAGAAAGTAGGGGTATAGCGTCAATAGTGCTTGACAAAGTATATACTAACCCTACAACTGACTTGGTAGATGAGTTAGTCGCTATAGTTAAGGATGAGGAGCCCGATGGTATAATTGCTATCGGTGGTGGGTCTGCGATAGATGTTGCTAAAGCTGTTGCTATGGTATCCTATAGCGGGGGGAATGCTAGAGACTACATACTAGGCATAAGGAGAGGTTCTGGAGCACTTCCACTAATAGCTATACCGACAACACATGGAACAGGCACGGAAGTTAATAGGTTTTCTGTCCTAACTGAGCCTGAGCTCAAGGCTAAATTAGCAATAGTTTCGGACTATATATATCCGAAGATCTCGGTGGTGGATCCGGAGCTGGCCTTGAGTTTACCAAGCACTGTGAGCTCGGCAACTGTTTTTGATGCTTTCTCTCATGCTCTTGAAGCATTGTTTGCTGTGCGATCCAATGTGCTGAGCAGAACGTTTGCTCTTGAGGCCCTGAGAAGTATAGCTAGTGAAATAGATAAGTTGCCTGAGGGATATAGCAGTATCGATGTAAGGACTAAGCTACTTTGGGCATCTACGTGTGCCGGGCATGCTATCGATCAGTCTAGGACTGGTCTGTTGCATGCCATAGAGCACTCTATAAGTGCATTTTACCCGAACATTCATCATGGTGTAGGTTTAGCATTGATAGCTACTGCATGGGCTAGATATACAGCTCCAGCAGTAAGGGAGAAGGTCGAGGAGGTACTAAAAATATTCAACTGGAGCGTAGGTGATGACGTAACACGCAGTTTCGTGGAGTTCATGGAGTATATTAAAAAGAAGTTAGGGTTGCATAAGCGGTTAAGTGACTTTAAGGTATCAAAGGATGACGTTAAACTATTGGCAGAGTATACTGTTAAGTTTATGAGTGTCCTAATTAAGAATGCGCCTCGGAGTGCAGATAAGCAAGCTATAGAAGAAATATTAATGGATTCGTTGTAGGTGATTTAATGAGGCTCTACATAGCATCTGAAAAGGACATCCTGGAAGGGAGGATTACTGACATATATTTCGTAAGGACAAAAAAGATCATAGAAGCTAAGGGCCTGAGCAGCATAAAAGTTAGGATGGAAATTCATACGGGTGACTTACCTAAAGGTTATGACTGGGCCGTTTATGCTGGTTTAGAGGAGGCCCTTAAGCTTCTCTCGCAACGCCCAGTAACTGTCTACTCTATACCCGAGGGAACTCTCATCAAGGGTGGATTTCCAGTAATGCTTGTTGAAGGCAGGTATTACGATATTTGTGAGCTAGAAACTCCCTTACTAGGTATTTTAAGACATGCTACCTCAGTTGCGACCAGGGCGGCGCGTTTTAAGAGGTTAGCTATGAATAAGGTAATTTTGTACTTTGGTCTACGGGGAGCACACCCTGCTATAGCGCCTATGCTAGATAGGTCAGCATACATCGGAGGCGTTGATGCTGTCTCAGGAGCTTTTAGTAAGGAATTTATAGGTGTTAAGCCATCAGGTACTATGCCTCATGCATTAATTATCGTTTTCGGCGGCGGTGCGAGTGCTTGGAGGGCCTTTGATGAGGTCACAGAGCGCGATGTACCTAGAATAGCACTTATAGATACATTTAATGATGAGAGAGTTGAAGCTCTTGAAGCAGTCAAAATACTAGGAAAGAAACTCCATGGGATCAGATTTGACACACCTAGGTCAAGACGCGGTGACTTCAAGAAATTAATTGAGGAGGTACGGTGGGTTCTAGGCCTTCAAGGCTATGAGAATGTTAAGATAGTAGTTAGTGGCGGTATCAGTGAGAAAGCTGTAATTGAATTGAGGGACGTAGTTGATATGTTCGGGGTGGGGACAGCAATTACACATCCCCCGCACGTAGACATGAGCATGGATATTGTTGAAGTATTGAGGAATGGTGAGTGGATACCGATTTCTAAGCGAGGTAAATTGCCGGGAGCTAAGAAAGTTTATAGGTGCGGCGTCCTTAATTATGAAATTGTGCCATGGAAGGTAAAGCCAAGCAAGTGTGCTGACGACATCTTCATAAAGTGGTTGGATGAAGGAAAAGTAGTCAGGGAACTTCCATCACCACAGGAATTAAGAAAATATGTATTGGAGCAACTTAAGAAGGTATCAGAGCCAAATCCTGTCTGAGTAGCTAAAAGAGGTCAATGTTCACAAGAGCTTTCAGGAGTAAGTAATGTTGTTTTTAATGGGTTGGTGGACCGGCCGGGATTTGAACCCGGGACCTCCGCCGCTCTCTAGGCGGTAAGGTAATGTCCTATGCGAGGGCGGCGCTCTTCCAGCTGAGCTACCGGCCCGATATGAGAAGATATTATTGTTTGTTATAAGCTTTATGTGACACGTAATCTATAATTCCATTATGTTGCCTGTATTTTTGTGTGGTAAGTATCCTTTGAATTCATTGAGTAAATTGTTGAGTTCGTGGCTTTTCAGAAATTTTATTAATTCGCTTACACACTCGTTGTTTATGCTTTCCTTATTAATGACGATATCGAATAGTTCATTACCTAGCTTTATGAAGTCTAAGCCGTATAGTTCGGCAGCATACCTTATTCCTAAGCCAACGTCAGCACGTCCTTGTGCCACTGCAGCAGCAACAGCAGTGTGTGTTGACACTTCATAACTATAACCGCGTATTTTTCTTGTCAATTCGGTAAATTTTATGTTTAACTCACGTGCTAGGTCTCTAAGCTTCACATCAAGAAGTGTTCTAGTTCCTGAACCTTTATTACGGTTAATCATTACGATATCATTGCGTAGCAAGTCCTTAATGCCAGTAATGCCTTTAGGGTTTCCTTTGGCGATAATTAAGCCTACCTCTCTGAGATACCCCCTGATAAGTACGATCTTGTCCCATAAGCCTAGACGTTTTATGTAAGGTACATTATATTGTGATGTTTCAGGATCTAATAAGTGGGTGCCAGCTAAGTCAGCCACACCCTCACCTACAGCTAAAATACCGTTTAGAGATCCTACATTAACTATCTTGACACTCTTATTACTACATTTATCCATAATTACCCTTTCAAGTACGTAATCGTGGCTTCCCATAACTATTAATTCAGACATCCTTAACTTCTTAGTTAAGAGTAGAACCTTGACACGTGTATTTGCTTCGAGGACATCGGATTCTTCAGGAACTTCAACGAAGCCATCAGCGGTCAGTAGTGTGCGTATTGATCCTGAACGTGCTGGTATGGGGCACGCATGTAGTATTCCGTTTCTCCTCTTAGTAACTATTACCGGGACTAAGGTTAGTCTGCCCTTGGCACCTAGGACTTTCGTGGTTAATTTGGCTTCTACATACGGAAGTTCAAGAATTCTAATTCCGGACATTCTGAGAAGTATGGGCTTCACTACGTAGTGGAGTACTACAGCAGCAGATAGTGGAAATCCTGGCAAGCCGAAAATTAACTTCTTCCCTATTATGGCAATAAATGTTGGTTTCCCGGGCTTGATCTTTAGCCCGTGAATTACTACTCCAGGTTTTCCTAATCTGTTGGTAACCCTGTATGTAATATCTTCTACACCTGCTGAGGTACCTCCTGATGTAATAACTACATCATTTTCACTTAGTGCAGTAGTGAGGGCTTTATTCAATAGGTCTTCATTATCTGGTAAGATACCGTAACTCTTAGTATTAAGTCCTAATTCACTTAGTGCAGATGTTATCAAGTACTGGTTTACGTCAAATATTTTTCCTAGTTCGAGTCTTCCGCCGGGACTCACGAGCTCGCTGCCGATCGAGATAATACCTACTTTCACCTTCTTGTAGACCTTTACTTTGCTTACCCCAACAGCGGCCAGTACTGAAACTTCCCTTGGTGTGATGAGTGTGCCTTTCCTTAGAATAACCTCATTTTTCGTTATGTCCGTGCCAGTAAATGCAATATTTTCACCAGGACTTACAGTTCGGTAAACAACTATCTCATTATTGCTGAGTTTCTTCGTGTACTCCACCATTACTACCGCATCAGCGCCTCGGGGTATGGGGGCTCCTGTGTCTATTTCACAGCATGTTCTGTGTTTAATGTCTAGTGATGGAGGCTCACCAATTTTAACCCTCCCGACGAGCTGCAGTTTTATAGGATTATCCTCATCTGCTCCAAATGTATCGTGTGAGATAACGGCATAACCATCAACCTCAGATCTATCGTAAGGTGGGGCATCATTGGGGGCAATTACGTCTTCAGCTAGCACACGCCCAAGAGATTGCGTAATATGCACTACCTCAGTACCTGAGGGACGTAAGTCTACATACCTCCTAAGTACCTCCATTACTTTGTTAGGAGGAAGCAACGTATGGAATACCTTAGCTTCCCCATACATAACAATCAACTACCTCCAATAATGTAAGGCTTATTAGGTGTTTTTGTTGTTTGATTTTGGGCGGGGGTGCCCGAGCTAGGTCAAAGGGGGC
>JAGGUC010000081.1 GCA_021158735.1 Desulfurococcales archaeon
CAAGTCTAAGACTGATGTAACCGATTTCGTACGTGGGTGTACGTTCTTCGGCACGGGAGGCGGCGGCCCACCTCAATGGGGACTGAAGATACTTTTAGAGGATATTGAGAAGTACGGGGAAATAGTTATTCATGATGTAGGTTCTGTTAGAGATGACGCGTATGTTTGCACACCTTATGGGATGGGTTCTATAGCACCTAAGACTCCTGAAGTACTTCAAAAAATGAGGGAGTACGGTCTAGTAAAGAAGATAGGGCTGGCTGAGAAGATACTAGCTCTTGCTGTTCTGGAACTTGAGAAGTACTTAGGTGTTGAATTTCAAGCTATTGTACCGGGCGAGATTGGAGGATCTAATACTCCACTACCCATAGACGTAGCTCTATCACTAGGCAAAATGGCTATCAATGGAGACTACATAGGTAGAGCAATGCCTGAAATAGTTCAAGACACCCTGTATCTGAACGACATGCCCCCCTACCCGACGGTCTACATCGACGAGTACGGAAACAAGTCAGTTATTGTGAGGGCTATAAACTACAAAATGGCTGAGAGACTTGGCAAGATGTTAAGTGTAGCATCATTTGGATTAGTAGCTGGTGCAGGCTTTGTAATGACTGGCAGAGAGCTGAAAAAAGTCATAATACCAAATACGCTGTCGGACTGCTACGAAGCAGGTAGAACCTTAAGGGTGGCGAGGGAAAAAGGTGACGACCCAGCATCGGCAGTAGCTAAGAAATTTAATGGTTGGGTACTCTTCAGAGGTATGGTAGAGAGAAAAGACTGGGAAGACCGCGAGGGCTACATGTGGGGTTACATACACATTAAGGGTGCTAACGAATTCGAGGGTCATCAAGCTAAGGTATGGTTTAAGAATGAGAACCACATAATGTGGTTCGATGGTAAAGTAGTAGCTACATCACCAGATATAGTAATTATTATTGAATCAAAGTCAGGTGAACCAATAACAAACACAGACCTAAAAGAAGGTACAGAAGTAGCAGTAATTGGATTAAGAGGCCGCGAACAGTTCAGGACACCTAAAGCCCTAAGTGTTCATGGACCAAAGTACTTCGGCTTTAATGTAGAGTACGTACCTATAGAAGAGAGAGTGAGTAATTTCCCTGTAGAAAAACCATAAAGTTAAATCATGACTTTTCCCCACCTAGGTACTTATTTCTTTGCGTAAAGCCAACACTTTACTTTATGGGCCTCTCCAACCTCAATTAAAGGAGGTTCTCCCTTGCTACACACATCCATTACTCTAGGGCATCTTGGGTGTAATCTGCAGCCCTTAGGAGGGCTAATAGAGCTAGGTGGCTCGCCAGGCAGCATTATTCTCTTTCTTAACTTCTTGAGTGAGGGGTCAGGTTCCGGTACAGCTGAGAGTAGTGCTTGTGTGTAAGGGTGGAGAGGGCTCTCGAAGAGTACTTCTGTGAGTGCTTCCTCAACGATGTTTCCTAAGTACATTACCCCCACTCTATCACTGATGTATCTAACCACTGAGAGGTCATGGGATATTAGGAGGTATGAGAGCTTGTACTCCCTGCTTAGATCTTCAAGTAAGTTGAGTATCTGCGCCTGAACTGACACATCTAGGGCTGAAGTGGGCTCATCCAGTACTATGAGTTTAGGTTTAAGTGCTAATGCCCTAGCTATTGCTACTCTCTGCGCTTGACCACCGCTCAAGTCGCTCGGAAACCTCCTAGCGAGCGATGCTGAAAGCCCCACCCTTTCCAGAACTTTAATTGCTGTTTTACGGGCTTCATTTCTACTTATTTTCATGTGAGCCAGTAAGGGCTCAGCCACTATGTCGGCAATCCGCATTCTTGGATTAAGTGAAAGGAATGGATTCTGGAAGACCGCCTGCACCTTCCTATGATAATCCTTGAGGTCTTTACCCTTAAGTCTTGTAATGTCTTTACCCTCAAAAATTATCTTCCCGTCTGTCGGGTCATAAAGCTTGAGTATGCACCTAGCTATGGTTGTTTTACCTGAGCCTGACTCGCCTACGAGAGAGAAAACCTCATTCTCACTAATACTAAATGACACATTATCAACTGCCTTAACGTATCCCACGACCCTACCAAATAGACCTTTCCTGATGGGGAAGTATTTTTTGAGATTTACAACGTTTAATAAGGTCATTAATGTTCACCTCCTGGTGCGAGTATGTGGCACGCAACCCTATGCCCCGACCTCACCTCAACCATCTTAGGGAGTCTCTCATTACAGGGCTCTGTAGCCCTCTCACATCTAGGTGCAAAAGGGCAACCTCTAGGAAGGTTCTTAGGATCGGGTAGCATGCCAGGAATATATCTAAGTCTTCCAACCCTTCTATGTGCTCTGGGAACGCACTCAAGTAATTTCTTGGTGTAGGGGTGTATTGGCCTCAGCAGAACTTCTTCGCATGACCCCTCCTCGAATGGTACTCCAGCATACATAACGAGAATCTTATCGCATACTTCAGCAGCAACACCTAAGTTATGCGTTATGAATATCATGGATAAGTTGAATTCCTCCTTAAGTTTTCTGAGGAGGTCTAGGATCTGGGCCTGAAGTGTCACATCAAGCATCGTAGTGGGCTCATCAGCTATTAATACCTTTGGATTAGTGGAGAGCGCTACAGCTATCGCAGCTCTCTGCAGCATCCCGCCACTCAGTTCGTGAGGGTATGATCTAGCCACTCTCTCAGGGTCGGGAAGCCCTACTGTGCGAAGCATACTCTGTACATGCTCACGCACCTTGTCCTTCTCCTTAATACCTAAGTGATGTCTCACCACATCGGAGAGCGTTTGACCTATAGTAAATAATGGATTAAATGTTGCTGCCGGATCCTGAAATATCATCGATATCTCCTTACCCCTTATCTTATTCGACATCTCCTCCTCACTGAGGGATAATAGATCCACATCATTGAATACCACCTCCCCACTAGTAATGACTGCATTAGATGGAAGGGCCCTAATTATTGTTAAGCCTACCGTCGACTTACCTGAGCCCGACTCACCCACAATACAGAGTGACTCGCCCTTACGCAAAGTAAATGAGAGCCCTCTTACTGCCTTAACAACACCTTCTAATGTAAAGTAGTTTACATTTAAGTCCTTAATATTGAGGATTACATTACCTGAGGTCATGCTCACAACCTCCGCATGACTATGGCTTTCCTGAGCCTTGGATCCATGGCTTCTCGAACAGCGTCAGCTAATAGATTAAAGCCTATAACAGTGACCAGTATGGCTAGTCCTGGGAACAAGCTGCTCCACCATGCAATATTTATTGTTGCCCAGCCCTCACTGACCAGTAGACCCCACTCGGGTGTTGGAGGTTTAACACCGACACCTAAGAAGCTCAGTCCAGCAGCCTCAAGTATGGCGGACCCCATATCTAGTGCAGCCTGAACAGTTACGGGTGTTAAGGCGTTAGGAAGTACATGTCTGACCATGATCTTGAACGGGCTTAGTCCAATGATCTTAGCTGCGTCAACGTACGGTAGATTCTTTATGGAGTTCACCTGAACGTAGACCAGCCTGGAGTACCATGGCCACCATGAAATAGCTAAGGCAATAATTACGTTCACTAACCCTCTCCCTAAAGTAGCAGCTAAGGCTATTGCGAGAAGTAGTGGTGGGAAAGCAAGAAACATGTCCGTTATCCTCATTAGGAGGGTGCCTGCCCTACCACCTAAGTAGCCAGCAACCAGCCCTATGGGTATGCCTATGAGCAGGGCTAACCCCACAACACCAACTGAGATGAGTAGTGAGAATCTCGCACCTAATATTACTCTGCTAAACACGTCCCTACCCATTTCATCCGTTCCGAACGGATGTTCGAGAGATGGTGGCAGGTACCTTTTCTCTATATTGTACGTCAGACCCCACGCATCCTCTGGGTAAGGGGTTATGTAGGGGGCGAGCAGACCCATTACTACGAATGCAGTAACGATTATTAGTCCTGTCATGGAAATAGGGTTCACTCTAATTAATTTGAATATTAGACGTGCTTCCTCGAACGACACTATAGCTTCACCCTCGGGTCAATAATAGCGTGAATTATGTCCACTACCGTGTTTATGAGTGTGTAAAATATAGCTATGAATAACACGCAACCTACGACGGCAGGGTAATCAAAGCTGAGGAGCGACATTGCTGCATACATGCCTATACCAGGCCATACAAATACTAGCTCAACCATGAAAGCACCGATTATTGTGTACCCGAATGAAAGTCCTAACGATGCAACAACAGGTGCGATGACATTTTTTAGTGCGTACTTATACAGAACAATCCTTTTAGGTAGTCCCCAAGCTAACGCACTTCTTACGTGCCACTCATTCAGCACCTCAATCATTAAGGCCCTCGTCATCCTAGCACTTAAGCACATAGGGTAAAACGACAGGACTATTGCAGGTAGGATTATGTGTCTTAAGGCATCGGTGAATGCGGGTATATTCCCCTGTATTAAGCTGTCGATCAGATAAAATCCTGTAATTGGATGAAAGCCTGTTTCAATGACTAAAAGTTCATTAATTCTTTTAGCAGACGGTAGAACACCGAGCCAACTACTGAATATTAGCTGAGAAATAAGCGCCAGCCAGAAAACAGGTGCTGATGCCCCTATGACTGTGACCACCCTAAGCACATGGTCAATTACGGTGCCTCTCTTCAGGGCAGCCACTATCCCTAGTGGTATCCCTATCGCCATGGCTATTATGAAGGCGACTATAATTAGTTCGAGTGTCGCTGGGAGCGCTGACAATATACCCGGTAGCACAGGTGACTTAGTTCTCCAAGATACACCCCAGTTACCAGTCAGGAGGTCTCTAAGGTAGTATCCTAATTGCACATAAATGGGGTCATTGAGGTGCAGTATTTCTCGTGCACGTTCTATTTGTTCGAGGGTTGCGTGAGGGCCAGCCCACAAGAGTTCCGGCCTTGTTGGGACAACCCTAGTTATAATAAATGTAATTATAGTAGCGCCGAAGACCACACCAATTAATGAGAAAGTTCTTTTGATTATGTACTCCTTACTTACTGGCACTTCAGTACACCTGCTCTCAGCATTAATATTTACTTGACGGGTCTTTAAAGCTATATCCTTAAGGAAATAATGAAAAGAGTTGTATTCAATTAATTATTTGAATTAAAAATTTTATGGTATAATTATATTACTTCTCTACACTAAGTACTTGAGCAAATATTACTGTTGGATACGCTGGATTAACAGCTTTCTCTAGGTTTCCTATGTCAGCAACAGCAACCCTGACGTCAACACTGTCCCATAGACCTACTATCGGGACGTCATCATACAGTATTTTCTGGGCTTTATAATATAGTTGCAGGGCTTTCTCCTTATTTGTACCTTCCAACTCATAAGCCTTCATAATCAACTCGTCAAAAGTTGAATTCTCGTAATAACATAAGTTAAAGGCCTTGCTCTCACTATGGCACAAGTTGTAGAGGTAAGTGATTGGGGAGTTTACATCAGGCCACCAGTACATTATAAATAGATCTTGAGCTCCTTCAGGGTTCTCCCAGCCGCTCTGAGCAAGGGCCCACTGCTCTTCCCAGCTCATTGGCCTAACATCTACCTTAATACCTATTTTTGAAAGGCTCGCGGCAATGAGTTCTGAAGTTCTCTTTTCGTAAATGTCACCTGCAGTATAGACAAGTATTAGGGTACGTGGTATACCGTTCGGATATCCTGCATCGGCTAAAAGCTTCTTGGCTAACTCTAAGTCGTAGGTGTAGGTTAGGTTGTCGAAGTGACCCCAGAAACCATAGGGTAATATACCGCTTGCCACTCTGGC
>JAGGUC010000062.1 GCA_021158735.1 Desulfurococcales archaeon
GCGTTGCAAAAGCTTACAGACCTGCCTAGGAGATGACACTTGAATAACTCCATCAATACATCCCACGTCAATCCCTAGTTCAAGACTTGATGTAGCCACTACAGCATCCAGATTCCCTACCTTTAAATTTTCTTCAACTTCCTCTCGCTCACTACGTGAGAGACTGCCGTGATGGACGCGGACATTCAACCCTTTGGTCCTCAGCTTCGCTCCATAAAACTCCGCTTCATCCCTCGTGTTAGTGAATATTAGTACCCTCCCGTAGTTCCTTACTAATTCAGCTAGCACAGATACATCATTTAGCTTACCTGCTGGAGACAGGGCCGCTACCCGCAACTCAGCTTTTCTTGCCCTGGATATTACTGCCTCCTCTACTATCTTACCTGGGGCTAGTACGCTCTTAGCCAGGTTCACGTCCCCAATACTTGCTGAAAGAGCAATTCTCTGATAGCCTCCGCAGACTTCCTTAAGTCTCTCTAGATTAACCAGGAGCTGAGAACCCCTCTTACTGCCCATGACTTCGTGGAATTCGTCAATAATAACCCACCTAACTTTCTTCAAGTGGGAACGCATCCTGCTATTAACTAGCAAGTATGCTAGCGTCTCAGGAGTAGTTATCAGTATATGTGGTGGCCTTTCTGCGATAATCCTTCTTCTACTTCGTGGTGTATCACCGTGCCGTACAGCAACATCTATTCCTATGTTAGTGCATATCTCACTCAACCTCTTCATTAGATCTCTATTCAGCGCCCTAAGTGGCGTAATGTACACTACAGCTATTCTCTCCAAATATCCTGTACTTAACATTTTAGATATAACAGGTAGTAGGGCTGCCTCGGTCTTACCGCTACCAGTTGGCGCTACAATCAGTGTGTGACGACCTGAAAGCACCTTAGGTATAGCCTTCTCCTGAATTTCAGTAAGTTCTTCATAACCAGCTGATTTCATCGCTTTCCTCAGTTTTCCATGCAGCATCATTAGGGACTTCGACATCCGCTGTACCGCCATGCCTATCAAAAACTACAAGATTTAATACTCTTTGTACTCATACTGTAACGATGATTAAGACAATAAGCAGTAACTTGACCTACGCTGCTATACTCACAGTCGTTAATACAGTACTCCTCGCCATAATAATGCCGTCTACCAGCCTAACACAATTTACGTACTTATCAAACACGATCGTTTTCCTCATACTCATAGCCTTTCTGGGGTACGGGTTAGGTAAGGTAGGTGACGGCGTGCTAATACTTACTGAGGTGTTATCAATAGCTTTCATTATAGTGTATATCGGACAGTACGCTTATGTATGGTCATTCATTAGGGATCAGTTAGTGTTCTCCCTCTTGATCTTTTCGGCTGGGGTATTCCTAGGATCGTCATTTCTAAGAAACATACGCTTCGAAATTAAGTCTCAGTTAAGGAAGAAGTTTATAGACTATAGATCAGCCGCAATGGCAGCTGCCGGCATAGCTGGCTTCACATTATTACTTGTCTATGTAGTAACTACAATAAACCGAGTTACGGGAGCACGCATACTTATACTCTCTATAACACCGTTTGGAATTATATTCAGCATACTTAATGGACTGATCTTAGCTATAATACTGGGTGAAAAACTAGTCAGTAAGCTGACGCTGACGGTACTTAGCTCTTTCCTAGTTTACCTGTCAGGACTAACAACACCCCTGGTAGTAATGTTGGTAAGGCATAGCGGGTCAGAGGCGCTAAGTAGTAAGAGGGTAATCACGATAGGCAACATAATTAGGGTTCTGAGTAACTCACAATGGATTAGGGGTAGAGGTAAGCTTAATGTAAGCATAGAGCTTGGAAGAGAGAACAACCACATGGTGATCGTAGGTGCAAGCGGTACCGGAAAGTCAACTCTTTGTAAGAAAATTATTTCCCAGCTAAGACACTACAGCATACCAGTCTTAGTCATTGATGTTCATGGAGAGTACAGATCCCTGGAAGACGCGAGAATTATAACACCACTTACTGACTATGTTAATATCCTGGATACCATGGGTAAGTCACCTGAAGTAAGAGCCAGAGAGGTAGCCGATTTAATATCTAGTGCTTTTAGGTTGGGCAACATTCAGAGACTTGCTTTAACACAAATTATTCTAGAACTATATGAGAAAGTAATGAACCCTACACTCCAAGACCTTAGAGAAGTCGTTGAGGACTACTTAAGTAGCAGTAAGGAACTAGGCACATTCAACAAAGAAGTACTGAAGTCTATCCTGCCTTACATAAGGTCTCTGGTGCCCAGCAGACCTGTAAGATGGTTTCAACCTGAGGAAGTACTTAGCAGTAACATCACTATAGTGGACTTAAGTGTAGTTAATGATATGTCACTCATAAGGATATATGTTGAAACCTTCTTAGAAAGCTTATTCTACACTGCACAGTTAGTACGTAGCGGACTCTTTATAGTTATGGAGGAAGTACACAGGTTCAGTAGTAGAGGTAGAAAATCCATAGTACCTAAGCTCTTTATGGAAGGGCGCAAGTTCGGGGTAGCCGTAATTGCAGTTACTCAAGACCCCTTAAGCGTCGAACCCGCAATATTCACCAATACTAAGCTCATAATCAATTACATAGTTCCTGAAGCGTCATCCTCATCATACATGGCGAGGATCCTCTCAGGCAATGACCTAGTTAAGTACAAGAAAATAAGAGAAACTCTCACAGCACTTAAGCAATTCGAAGCTCTAGTCTGGTTACGGGGTGGTGAATATATTTACATGGTTAAAACTTAAATTCAATTATTTAATAAACGGTAAGAGGTGTTATTTTTGAGTGAAGAGGTGCCAGGAGAAGAGAAAACAGAGGCACCAGAGGAATATGTTGAGTCGGTTGAACCCGAGGATGAGAAAGAGGAAAAAGCTGAAGAATACCTCCCTGAGGAAGAAGTTGAGGAAAAACTACCTCCAGGTGCTTTAAACATAGACCAATTGGAGAAGATGGTCAAGGTAAGTGACCTGCTTGAGACAGCGATATCCTCAGATAACCCACAACCAATAATACAGCAACTAGCTAAGATAAGAAAAACGGCCCGATATGCTGTCAGGAGGACTAGAAGCAGGAAGCAGAGACGTAAGAGGAGGTAATACCTAAATAATTAACTAATCTAAATTATCCTCCTTTCTCTAGCGTATAGCATTGCTGAAACGGCCATAATGACGCCAATGAAGAGTATGAATGTCTGAAGAAGATAGGACTCATTCATCAACTTCACTACTGTCTGAAGGTCTCCGCTAGGAGCTAGCAGAACGAGGTCAGCTATTCTATTAAAGAAGTAGTACAGCACACCGAGTATTATGAAGCTCATAACATCACGCCAGATCCTGAAGCTCCGCCTAAATAACTTGTAGATGAACCTCCCCAACAGTAAAGGAACGAAAGAAGTCATAGCATATGGAAGTATATTCTTAGTGTAGTGGGCCAGCGCTTTCGCGTCTGTGGCGAAATTATATGAGCATAAGGATAGGTACGTCATGGCTAGAGTTATTGAAACAGCTATCACCGTGAATACGAACGAAAACCTCATAATTGGTGAGGTTTTCCAAATTTTAATAATTTCATCAACTATTCCGAAGCCCTTCAGGATAAGGAATAGTCCTAGAACGATAAGTGTCGTGCTTGCAGCGTAGGAACTATAGGGCGTTATACTTATGAGTATGTAGGAGATTATTAGCAGGCCAGGCAACCCTAAGAATATTCTTGAAAACCTTCTTTCCTCCAATATTTTTCTCAGATACCTACCTATTAGTACGTAAGTCTCCTCAACCCCCCTGATCTGCTCAACAACAACTCTCTCTATGGCTTCTATAGGGATAAGTGACTGAACAACAGGAATTACGTACTCGTCCTCGACGCTATCAACTACAACAATAGCTGAGTCAGCATTAACCGCAGCAATAACCTTCCTTAGTTCTTCACGGATCTTAATGCCTGCCTTAAAACCCCCTTTCTCATGACCCGCAATAATAGCTATTTCAGCATTTTCTCTAGCGTCCTTAATCTCTTTGTACAGCTTTAAGGCAGTAAATAATGTATTAGTGTCTGCATCCTGAGGATTAACCAGAGCATACTTCATAGCTGCTTCTCTTACTGCAGCCTCACCTATTATGGGTGTTCTTATTCCCACCCTCCCTAAGTCATCATCGAAATCAACAACTAAAATGATCTTGGTCTTACCCTTTCCCTCATTCATCACTCTCTCCATACAATATTTTAAGTTCCTCTAGAGTTAAGCGCCTGCCCTCCTTTATCTTGCGTTCAGCCAACTCCTTTTTCTTCTTTAGTATTCTCTCCTCAACAGCTTTCTTCTTAGCTATTCTGACCTCCCTCAGATTTTCCTGTAGTTTCCTGTACTCATTACTCAACTCATTTATCTTGCCAGTTAAGTCCACCAACATACTGACAGACTCCCTTATCTGGCTGCTCTTATGATTGATAGCTTCACGCAACTCCTCTACTCCCTTCTTAAGCTCCCCTATTTCGCTCCTTATCCTATCTATTTTGGTGGACAGGTCACCTATTTTTGAGTTCAGGCTGTTTAACTCTATTATCAGGCTTTTTAACTCTGCCCGTAACTCATTGTACTCGTTCCTTAACTTCCTAGCCCTTAATGCGTTCTCTAGAATAGACTCAAGCCTAGCGATTTCCTTTACCAGCCTATTCTCCTCTTCAAGCGGTAAGGACTCTGTTATGATACGCCACTCAAGCCTGTCTATCTTCATCCTAATTTTACTAATTGAGACTGATTCGTGATCCTTAAGCGTGTTTAATACTTCTTTTTTTGAAAAAAGCTCGGTCTTTATGTCACGGATCCTCCTTACTACATCTCTCCTGTCATTAACTAATTTCTGCCTCTCCTCTTTCAGCCTACTTAACTCCTCTCTTAGCTTGTTTAGGTCGTTCTTAAGAACCTTGATCTTATCAATAAGCTCCTTCCTCTCCTCCTTAAGTGACCTAACCTTACCTGCTATCTCAGCCCTCTGAAGCTTCAGTTGCTTTATCTGATCTCTCACATCACCTATCTTCTTCAGCAGCTCTTCCTCATTAAGCATTGAAGTACCTCATCTCCACATCTTTAGATTCTTAGCTGGGTTTTATTAAAATTCTTGCATCCGCTATCTTAGCACCTTTCCCTTCCTCAAATACCATGATGGGGTTTAAGTCTACGTCAGTAACGTCCTCCTGCTCCTCCATAAATTTTGAAATCTTAATAATCATGTCAACAAGTGCTTCCTTATCTCTGGGCGGCATTCCTCTGTAACCCTCAAGGATTTTTGCCGCCTTAATCTCTGACAGCATCGTTTCAGCATCATACTTGGTTACTGGTGTTATCCTAAAGCTAACGTCCTTAAGTACCTCAACAAATATACCTCCCAGTCCAAAGAGCACTATAGGCCCGAATGTAGGATCCCTAGTCGTACCGACTATTACCTCTAAAGCCTCAGGAACCATTTCCTGAACTAATATCCCAGCTACCCTAGCCTTAGGTGCATGCTTGGCAACACCGTTCATTATGTCCTTAAATGCCTTAACCACCTCATCACTACTACTTAACCCCACCTTCACGCCCCCCACATCTGACTTATGCACTATGTCAGGACTCACGATCTTCAACACTACTGGATAACCTACGGACTCCGCTATCTTAACTGCCTCATCAGGATCTTTCGCAAGACCTGCCCTAGGGACAGGTAAGCCGTAAGCACTCAACACCTCATATGCCTCATGCTCTAGGAGCTTATTCCTGCCTTCATCTTTAGCGTTTTTAATTATTTCCTTAACTCTACCTCCTCCAGTACTCATTGTACGGCCCCCTAACCACTCCACATATGGTCTTAAAAGGTTGACTTTTAAGTAATTTTACAGTACTCCACTCGGCTCTTCGGTCAGGTAGTCCTCACCGCCAGCTAGAACCTGCTGTATCTTAGCGTAAAGGTCGTCTAAACCATAGAACTCCTTTGCCGACACAGGAATAACCTCACCTACTACCTGCCTTAATATCCTACATAGACCAGCACTGACATCACTGTCTACGTAGTAGGATAGTGACCCAATTTCCAAACAACTATAGTCATCTCTTAACATCTTAAGCAGGTATATGTTCTCCTCAAGTACTTCTGGGTTCTTCTCTAGTAACTCCTTACTAGCTACCAGATCGACCTTATTTACTGCAGGAATTAATGGCGTGTTCATACGATAGAGCGTCGACATGATCAGCAGTAATATAGAAAATGCAGAAGCAGGCTGGGCAACAAGCCTTGCATCAGTAAGAAAAATTGACGCAACCTTACTCCCCCTCGTAAGTTCATTAATTAACTGAGGCCCTATTCTCCTGAATGCTACTATCTCAAGTTGTCCGGGCATGTCAACTATTACGTAGTTAGCCCTGGTTTCATATATCTCCTCAACCAGCTCTGCTACGTAGTTTATTAGTAGGTCAACGCTAGCAACTAAGGCACCGTTAGGTCCTAGCCCCTCCTTGATCATTACGTCATCTGTTCTGACGTACCTCCTGACGTCGACATCCGGAACATAAGGAAGAACCTCAGCAGCTGGGTCAAGGTTTACCCTTGCAGCACTCATTTGATGATCCTCGATCCACTGAGAAATTGCGGCAGTCAGTGTCGACTTTCCCGAACCAGCAGGACCCATAACAAGTATAAAATACATTGTAGACACCAACTCTACTTCATAATCAAAAATTAAATAGGTAGTTGATTATTGTATCTAATAATCTACGACCTTAAATAAATAATCCTGCTCTCTTACTGTAGCTACCCACTATGTTTAACTTAAACCCACACTTAGGGCATCTGTTATTGGTGTCCAACCTCCACTCAATTATATCGAAGCCAAACCTCTTTACCACTAAGCTACCGCAGTTAGGGCAGTAGGTGTGCTCTAGTGGATGTCCTGGGACATTACCTATGTAAACATAGTGCAGGCCCTCTTCCTTAGCTACCTTAGCTAACTTCTCAAGCAACTCCACGGGTGTTGGAGGGACATCAGTTAACTTGAAGTGCGGGTAGAACCTTAGGAGATGGAATGGTGTTTCAGGCCCTAGATTCTCTACTATCCATCTGGCTAACTTAGAGATGTCCTCCGCACTATCACCATACTTAGGGACGACTAAGTTCGTTATCTCTAAGAATACTCCCTTACGCTTCATTTCGATCAACGTATCAAATATGGGTGTCGGGTCATGGACGCCCATGTATTTTCTATAGAAGTCCTTGTTCCCGCCACCTTTGAAGTCTACAGTTGCAGCATCTAAGTATGGAGCTAACTCATCAATTGCTTCAGTGGTCATGTAGCCGTTAGTGACCATAGTATTAAAGAGTCCTTCCCTTTTAGCTAGTTTAGCTACGTCAAGCATGTATTCATAGAATATTGTGGGTTCATTGTAGGTATAGCTCATGCCGTCAGCCCTATCAGTCTTGGCTATTTCAATGAGTCTCTCAGGAGGTACGTACTCACCGAATATTTCATGTCTCCGCGACTGACTTATTGTCCAGTTCTGACAGAACATACACATGAAGTTACAGCCAGCTGTCGAGATCGAAAATACGTGGGTTCCTGGCCGGAAGTGCATCAACGGCTTCTTTTCAATAGGGTCAAGATTTGCAGCTGTTAGCAAGCCATATACCAACGTATATAGTCTGCCACCGCTATTGTACCTAACACCACAGGCCCCAAAGCCTCCGTTAGATATCGGACACCTCTTATAGCATAGTAAGCACCTAACCTTACCATCATTAACCTTAACCCAGTATTTAGCCTCCTTCACCCACGGCTTGCTCAGGTCGGGCTTCCACTGCTTACCTGAAGACAATACTTCCATCCCTATATGACATTAATTACTTGGCAGGTAATTAAGTTAGGTGTGAAAATGACTTAACTGTAAATTACCTTATATTAACCTCGTATACTCATAATTAATTACGGTGCTGAAAATGATAGTGATCTCGTTGCCTGCATCGCTAGGGATTGGCAAGGAGCTATCCAGCATCTTGGGATTAAAGCACTTAGATGTAGTCTACAAATTATTTCCAGACAATGAATCATACATAAGATTTCCAGCTCATGTTGGTGGGGAGGATGTCATCCTGGTTCAGACAACATACCCTAATCAGGATAAGAGATTAATCGAGCTATTACTGGCTATAGATGCTGCTGTGTCACAAGGCGCCCGATCTGTTTCGGCCGTAGTACCCTACTTAGCTTACGCAAGGCAGGACAGAGTATTCATTGAAGGCGAGACCGTCAGTATAAGGGCACTACTGAGAGCTTTGAAGCGTGCTGGGCTAAATAGAATTTACGTAATCGACATCCATAAGGAGGACTCACTCACGTACTTTAGCGGGGAGGCCTACAACATAGATCCGACACCACTGTTTGCCGAAGTGCTGAAGAATGAACTCCATAACCCACTAGTAGTGGCACCGGACCTAGGTGCTAAGCGGAGGGCTAGGTCCCTCGCATCATTGCTTAGAGCAGACTACACCGTCATAGAAAAACAACGGAATAGGATTACTGGGGAGGTCACACATAAGTTACCTGAAGACCTAAACGTGAATGAGAGGGACGTAGTAATTATTGATGATATAATAAGTACGGGTGGTACCATTGCAGGTATAGCTAAGTACTTACGTAGTTTAGGAGCCAGAAGAATAGTTGTTACAGCAAGCCATGGCTTGTTTGTAGGTAATGCTATAAGTAGACTTGAAGCTTCAGGTGTAAATGAAGTATATGTACTAAAAACGGTCGAAAAGATTTTGAGTAGTGGTAATATTAACGTCCTTGATCCAGCGTCATTAATTGCTGGTAAATTGCACGGGACACTTCCCATTAGTAGTGACTAAGGCCTTATACCCTAGTAATTATTTGATATGTAAGGGCTAAGGTGTGAGTAGTGCTAATTTACATATGTTTGTCCGGCGAGCACAGAACACTACCTGCGTCGGAGGCTAAGGCTATAGCTGAAGCTGAGGGAGTCCCCCTCAAGATAATGGCCCACCTAGACCAAGTATTAATAGCTGAGGGCGATCCATTATACTTCAGGTTGCTGGATATTAGGGCAGCATTTATCAAAAGTGCAGGCATCATAGTTGGTATTACGGAATCAAATAGCGGAATAGAGGGAGTTAGAAAAATTTTGCGTGACGTAAACCTGGGTGACCTCAACATACGCAATATATCTTTTAAGAGGATAAAACACTATGGTGAGGAAATAAAGTACACAGACTTCGTTAACTTGATTAAAGATTTTTTTCCAGAGCTACGTACTGGATCTAAAAAAACGAGGTCGAGTAGTACCTTAGAGATTATACTGAGTGATGGACTAGCAATTATTGGTGTTAGGAAGTACGCTCGCGACTTGAGTAAGTTCAGGGACAGAGATCCTCAGAAAAGACCAGTATATAGGCCGGGCACATTATCGCCAGAATTATCGAGGCTATTTGTCAATTTAAGTAGGGCAAGTATTAATAGAAACGACGTATTCCTAGATCCTTTTTGCGGCATCGGCGGCTTCCTACTTGAAGCATGCGTCATAGGGCTAAGAACTTACGGATGTGATATAAACCCACAGTATGTGGAGGGGACTATTCAAAACCTGCGGTACTATGACTGTACACCAAACGTAGTTGTGGCGGACGCATGCAGAATGCCTTTCTCACGTGCTGACGCAATAGGGACGGACCCACCCTACGGTAGACTAACTAGAGCTTCAGGACGCGGTGACCTCCGCCGCTTAATGCTCGACTTTCTGGAAGAGGCATACAAGATCATGAGAAAAAACAGGCATATGGTTTTCGCTCAAAAGCATGGCGTTATTAGGGAAAGTGACATAGAAAACCTCGGTTTCGAGATCGTTGAAGTCCACAAGAACTGGGTGCATGGATCGCTCACACGTGACATATTTGTGGTGAGGAAGGTTTGAAGACACTGAA
>JAGGUC010000024.1 GCA_021158735.1 Desulfurococcales archaeon
AACACCAGCCTTTTTAGCTATGTCAACCAGTTGCTTAGCTACGTCATTAAGGTGCTCTACGTTAGTACTCCATAATCTTATTCTGACCCTACTACTCATCGCTGTCCCCGATCCCTTCTCAACGTTTTCCTGTCAAGGTAAGGATCTCAGCAGTTATTACTTTGTCCTCACTTCAACCTTCATAGGTTTGATGTCAATTATGACTCCAATGCCTATTGTCTTACCCATATCTCTCATTGCGAACCTGCCTAGCTGCGGGAAGTCGCTGTATTTTTCAATCACCATAGGCTTGATCGGCTTGAACTTAATTACTGCTGACTCACCAGGCCTGATGAACTGCGGGTTCTTCTCTGCTATCTTACCTGTCTTAGGGTCGAGCCTCCCTATGATCTCAACTATCCTGCATGCTACTGACGCTGTGTGCGCGTGAATGACTGGTGTATACCCTACGTGAATTGCTGATGGGTGCCATACGACTAGTACACGAGCTGTGAACTCCTCAACAACAGTTGGCGGATTAGTTAAGTGCCCTGCTACATCACCCCTTCTTACCTGGTCCTTAGAAATACCTCTTACGTTAAAGCCTATGTTGTCTCCTGGCAGTGCCTCACTTAAGCGCTCATGGTGCATCTCTATAGTCCTTACCTCACCCACTATGCCTGGAGGCATGAAAACTATCTTGTCCCCGACCTTCAACTTCCCTGTCTCAACCCTGCCTACAGGTACTGTACCGACACCTGAAATGCTGTAGACCTCCTGAACCGGTATTCTCAGCGGCTTGTCGACAGGCTTCGGCGGCTCCTTCACCATATCTAGCGCCTCAACTAATGTCGGGCCCTTATACCACGTCATGTTTGGTGACTTCTCCATGACGTTATCGCCAGTCCACCCTGATACTGGCACGAAAGGTATGTTGTTCACCCTATATCCTAGCGGGGTCATGAACTTCTTCAGTGTGTCGACAACCTGCTTGTACCTGGCCTCACTCCACGGAGGGTCGGTGATGTCCATTTTTGTTATAGCTACAACCATTTGGTCAATACCCATAGTCCTCGCTAGGACTATGTGCTCCCTGGTCTGCCCCTCCCTACTCATTCCTGCTTCAAACTCACCTGTTTTTGCTGAAACCACCATTAACGCTACATCAGCCTGGCTTGTCCCGGTGATCATGTTCTTGATGAAGTCTCTGTGGCCTGGAGCGTCGATAATTGTCCAGTAGTACTTAGGTGTCTCGAACCTCATGAATGTCAGGGCTATGGTGACGCCTCTCTCCCTCTCCTCCTTCAACTTATCAAGGAACCACGCGTACTTTTCTGACTCTTTACCTGCCTTCTTGGCCGCCTCCTCGACCTCCTTAATGGTCTTTTCGTCAATAGCCCCTAACTTCATTAACATGTGACCTACCAGCGTGCTCTTGCCGTGGTCTACATGGCCTATTACGACTAGGTTTAAGTGTGGCTTCTTTGGCCTGCTCATCCTATCACCACCTCTTCACGTCATGTACTTTAGTTAGGTAACCTTATAAAATTTTTAATTCAGTTCTATTACCTCGAACTAAGTGCTATTCTCTCTATTTCTTCTTTCCTGCCCACAGCATAGCTCTTAGGGTCATTCCTTGCTGCGAAAATTATTTCATCAGCTAGGCACTCAGCAATATTCTTACTTGACTTAAATGCTGCTAATCTAGCTCCCTCCGTTATATGTCTTAAAGCTAGATCGACTCTCCTCAGCGGTGAGACATCCACGGCGACATGATATATTATGCCGCCATACATTATTCTTGTAGTTTCCTCCCTGGGCGCTGAGTTCTCGATCGCCCTAACCAGAACCTGCAGGGGGTTCTCACCCGTCTTTAGGTATACGATCTCAAACGCCCTCTTAACGATATTATACGCTAGGTGCTTCTTACCTGCATTTCTACCTGGCCTCATCAGCTTATTCATTAATCTCTCAACTATAGGTACTTCAGCCTTACCAAACCTTCTGTGCTCATGACGCCCGCCAGTATGCGGCAGGTACACAGGTCTTAATGAAATATACTTCTTAAGGCTAGGATCCCCAACCATAACTCCCTCATAACTCCACTTACCGAACAGCTTAATCTCTACTGTTTTAGGTTCTAGCACACTACCCATATATTACCCGCCTAGACCCCTCTTAATAGGAGGGCTTTTAAGTATTTTCTCACCGATGAACAAGAGCTACCAGATTAAGCAAAATTATTAACTCTGTTAACCCCCTAGAAGATGATGGAGTATGCAGGAGCTGTACAGAGTTGTTGATGTCGAGCCGTATATCATGACTGGTGATGATGACTATGTCACAGGAACTCTGACATGCTACTTAGAAGACGGTAGCGAAATAATATTGTATAACGTACCCTACGACATCACACTGGCCATTGCCCGACTAAAGGAGCTAGGTGAAAGCGAAATCTATGAACCGGATGACTTCAGAGATACAGTATATGGTATTCTGATCATGTTTCTTCCTAAACTGAGAGCACTAGGTGAGTCTATAGAAAAAGTAATTATTGATGACTTCGACAATGAGAACATGGTGTATAGAGCGAGCCTGTACATTACAACTGATGGGTTTAGTATTAGAAGAACTATGATACCGAGTCATGCTATATTTCTTGCACTACTCTTTAACAAACCAGTATTCGTTACTAGAAGAATAGCTGAAATATCACGCAACATAGAGGAGGAAGATGAGGAAGAACTATGAGAGTCTAAGAGTACGGAATACTCGGTACTAAATTACTTGCTAAACTACTTACCTCATAGGCTTCTGCTTCTTACCCTTTATGAGTGCGTCCAGCGACACACCGTTAACCATGACTACCTTGTACCTAACACCTGGCAAGTCACCCATTGACCTACCCCTACTTCCACCAATACCCGCTATTACTACCTCATCGTGCTCGTCTATGAATGTAATTCCACCGTCGTAAGGGACGAATGCGGTAACTACCTTACCGTTTTTAACGAGCTGCACCCTAACACACTTCCTTAGTGCTGAATTAGGCTGCCTTGACTCGACTCCTACCTTTTCTAATACAATACCTCTAGCCATTGGAGCGCCCTCAAGGGGGTCGTACTTCTCCTTAAGCTTCAGCATCCTAACTCTAAATTCCCTCTGACTCCACCTGAACTTAAGTCGCTTCTGCCTTAATTTTCTAGCTGCATACATACCATATGGCGACTTTTTCCCCGGCATGTCGCACACCATACCTAATGGGTAGTTTATTTAGCTATACTAATAAGCTTATCGTAGGGAACCAAAACAGCTTTACTAAACTATAGATACTACATCGACCCCATAGTACCTCTTGAGCACTAGTCTTGCCTTATGAACATTCCTGCCGTTCTTACCTATCGCTATTCCTTTATCATGAGGGTCTACTCTAACGTACAGCACCTTCCTGCCATCCGATGTCTTATTCAAGTTAATCCCCAGCACCCTAGCAGGGAGAAATAAGTTCCTGACAAAGTCCTCCAGCGTGTCAGCCCACTCCACGATTTCTATCCTCCTACCCAAGATCTTAGATATCCTCCTCACGTTCCTGCCCTTAGACCCGACAGCTATTCCTGCTTGACCAGGAGGTACTATAAATATTATAGTACTGTCTTCCTCATCAATTATGCAGTCCTTTGCCGACACACCCGTTACATCATGCAGTAGAGCCATGTACCTTAGTTCCTCACCCGTTATCTTAACGCTCAACCTCGCCCCCACCCTTACCTAACTCAGTTATTCCTGACTCACCAGGATCTAAAACGGCTATGGTTGTAATAGGAAATAACTTACCGCAGACAGTTCCTAAGTCATAGCTGGTGCCACCGAACCTAATTACTGGAATACCCCCCAGCCTAGCGTAGTACTTTACGTCTTCCTCGATCCACCTAGGTATCCTACTAGCTATTATAACTGCCTTCGCCTTACCTAATTTAATAGTCCTTAACGCCTTCCTAGCACCCAGTACAACCTTCCCTGTTTTCAAGAGCAGTCTTATTTCATTATCAAGTGAGAGCACTTCACTCACTCAGTCCACCTCACTCCTCTTTTACTCGTGACTGAAATTTTAATTTAGTCGGATTCATTTCCAGCATCACCACAGCCGTACCTACAGGAGCTAGCTGACCTATGATGACGTTTTCAGTAACGCCTCTTATAT